>CANQXC010000033.1 GCA_947627785.1 uncultured Clostridia bacterium
AAAGAAGACAAGCGGGTTTATGGCATACATTAATGCAAATACTGTTTTTTTATTTTGTGAATATTTATGTGTTTTCTTCAAAACTTGCTGATATTACCATTATGCTTGTTACATATGTTATAAGCATTATTGGGAAAAATATTCTACTTATTTCCATTCTTGTTATTGCAAGAATAGCAAGTACAAGAGCTGCTGCACCTAATATTCCCAATATTGATGTTGCAAGTACTTTTATTATTCCTTTTTTGCTATATCTTATAACAAAATATATTAATATTATTGATGTAGACATAACTACAAAACTTATACATTCCTACAATTATTATTATAATACATAATATCATTAATATCTTTTTAAAAGTTTTCATTCTGACCTCCCATTTAAGTTTTCATATATAAATTTAGGAAATATAAAGTTATATATATATATCATAATTATTCCCCAGAACAATGTCTTTCCAAAACTATTTATATTTGCTCTTAATGCAAATGTAAATATTACTGCTATTACATATATTGGAAGCGTACTTAGGAAAAACTCTAAATTTGCATTTTTATACATGTTCTCTTTTTGTTTAGTCATATTTTCTAAAACCATATATGTGAATATATATTCTAGAACAAGACTAATTACTATTCCTGCCATCCCTTCCATTGTTAATGTTACATCAGTTAATCTTATAATTAATAAAAGCACGGCTAAAAATCCTATTTGGAAATATATTGATATAAATCCTTTTACTTTAAATTTAACTATAAAGTAGATGTATGCAATTACAAATACTAATCCTACTCCTATTACATATATAGCAATGGTTCTATTATCTATGTTAGATTGAACTGTTTCATTTGAAAACTCATATACAAGTGGAGCATTTCCAGTATTTAATAATAAAGCTGCTTCTTCTGCATTATCAACTGCTGTTTGTATTTCTTCTGTATTGCTTGATAATCCATATGTTAACATTACAGTATCATTATACATTAAATCTGAAATATGGGCTGTTCCTATAAAAGCACCATTAACAATTACCCAAACTTCTTTTGATTCTGTAGTTTCATTGCTTTCTGTTCCTTCCTCATTATTTGTTGTTTCATTTTCTTCTGTAGCTACAGTCTCATTATTTATTGCTTCATCTTCACTAATTGCTGCCTCTGGAGGTTTTGTTTCTGTTTGTTCATTATTTGCTGCTTCATTTTCATCTGTAGTTGTTTCTTCTAATTCATTTCCCTCATTTTCATTTGTTGTATCTGTTGTTTCAGTTGCTGTTTCAGTATATATTTTACTAAGCTCTTGTAATTTCTTTGTTCCTTCTTCATTAAATTTTAGCTGTAAAAATACACCTGTTTCAATATCTCCTTGGCTATACATTACCTCTGCCTTATCTAGATATTCATCAGAAAACACTGTTTCAAATGTTGAACCATCTAATAACATAAAATTTCCTGAACTTTGAAGCATACTTTGTATTTCATCTGCCTTTTCATCTTCAGGTATTTCTATTTTTATTTTCCCTGTTATTTCGTTCATATCTATAAAATATTGTGATACTTTACTTTTCTTTAATCTTGTATCAATTATTTTCTTCTCTATATTATAATTGTTCAAGTTCTTTAATGCACTATCATTTATTGGTGTTTCTTCAATCGTGTACCCATTTTCTTCTGTATATTCTACACCCTCTTCTTCTTGAACTACATTTCCTTCTGCATCATAAACTGTTCTTGTTGATTCTTGGTTTACACCTACTGTTATTACTCTAGTTTGTCCAAATTCCATTCCTAACTTAAAGTTTGGTATTAGGTTTACCCATTCACCATTTTCATTTCTTCTAAAAATTCCATAGAATCCCATAAGCATTAAAAATGCCACAACTAAAATTATTATAGCTGTTAATGTTTTCTTATATTTTTTCACTGTCTTCAATCCTTTCTTTTACAATAATTTTGTATCATTAATTATAAGTTCAAACCAAATTTGCAAATATTTTGCTGCATATTTGCTCATCATTGTTCTATCCATAAATATTTCAAAATAATCTAATACTGGGCATATTTTAGTATCTATTGTTAAATCTAATATTACTTTTCTTTCTTCTTTATCTATTTCTAAGTTTGCCTCTGTAACAGCAAAATTTACCCTATCATGTATATCAAATGTTGCCATATTTTTATTTACAACCCTATCTCTATGAACATCTGATTTATCTGCTAATATTAATGCTGCAGAAATATCACTTACTGCCGTTCCTGTTGTTTCATCATGGTTTCCTATTGCTGACATTATTTCTGTCCTATCCTTTACATCCATTCCCATATCTTTTAATATGTTATAAGCAAGTATTGCTCCTGAATGTGCATGATCTACTCTATTTACACCATTTCCTATATCATGTAAATATCCTGCAATTTTTGCAAGTTCTATTCTATGTGCATCATAACCTAATGTTTCTAATATCCTTCCAGCTCTATTTGATACTATACTAACATGCCTTTGTGAATGTTCTGTATATCCCAATGCATCTAATTGCTTTTGTGCTCCTATAACTAATTCCTGTACTTCAGGATTATTCTTTACATCTTCTAAAGTTACCATTTATTCCTCCTTTTTCCTTCGTATTATATCAAAAAAAAATAGCAAATACAATATGTTTTGCTATTTTTCAAATAATTTTTGCAACTGGGTCAATGATATGTTTGCAAGTTTTTCATATTTCTTTTGTTTGTCTTTTATTTTCTCGTCTAATGAAGGAAGAATTCCAAAATTTGCATTCATTGGCTGAAAATTATTCTTTGGTGTTGAAATATAGTTTGATAAAGCTCCAATAACAGTTTCCTTTGGAAATACTAGCTTTGCCGTTTTGTTATCTAGACTTTTATTCTTAAAATCTATTGCTGCATTTATTCCAGCAACTAAGCCTGATGCTATAGATTCAACATATCCTTCTACTCCTGTTATTTGTCCTGCAAAATAAATATTAGGATTTTCTTTTAGATTATACGTTTCATCTAATAATTCTGGTGAATTTATAAATGTATTTCTATGCATTACTCCATATTTTACAAACTCTGCATTTTCTAATCCTGGAATCATTGAAAATACTCTTTTTTGCTCACCAAATTTTAAGTTTGTTTGAAATCCTACCATATTATATAAAGTTCCTGAATTATTATCTTGCCTTAGTTGAACAATGGCGTATGGTCTTGTATTTGTCCTTGGATCTGTAAATCCTACTGGCTTTAGCGGACCAAACCTTATTGTATCTATTCCTCTTTTTGCCATTATTTCTATTGGCATGCAACCTTCGAATATTTCTTTTTTTTCAAAATCATGCAATGCAACCACTTCAGCATTTACAAGCTCATGATAAAAGTTTTCATATTCTTCTTTATTCATTGGAAGATTTATATAGCTACTGTCTCCTTCTTTTCCATATCTATCGCCATAAAATGCAATATTAAAATCTATACTACTCTTTTCTATTATTGGTGCTGCAGCATCATAAAATGCTAGTCTATCTTTTCCTGTTAATTCTATTATTTCTTTAGACATTTTTTCAGAGGTTAATGGACCTGTTGCAATTATTGTTATTCCATTATTTCCATCTATCTTTATACATTCTTCCCTTATAACTTCAATATTTGAATTTTGCTGGATTTGTTTTGTTACTTCTTCTGCAAATTTTTCTCTATCTACTGCTAATGCTTGTCCTGCAGGAACTGCCGTTTTATCTGCTATTTTTATTAATAAAGAGTCCATTCTCCTTAATTCTTCTTTTAATAATCCACAAGCATTTGTTATACTATTTGATTTGAAAGAATTACTGCATACTATCTCTGCTAAATTCTTGTTACTATGTGCTGGTGAAAATTGTTGTGGTTTCATTTCATATAATTTTACCTTTATTCCTCTTTTTGCTATTTGATATGCCACCTCGCAACCAGCAAGTCCTCCACCAATTACTGTTATATATTCTTCCATATTTTTTTATGGTATATTAATTTAGATATACCTTTATCTCCTTTCATGGCAATTTCTTCTAATGCTGTTTAACAATAACAAAAAAGTGAAAATATTAAATTTTCACTTTTTAAATTTATGCTTTTACTGCAACTTTAACTAATTCTGTAAATGCTTTGCTATCATTTACAGCTAATTCTGCAAGCATTTTTCTATTCATATTTACATTTGCTTTTTTAAGTCCTGCCATTAATTTGCTATATGTTGTTCCATTTTGTCTTGCTGCTGCATTTATTCTTGTAATCCATAATCTTCTAAAATCGCTCTTTTTATCTTTTCTTCCAACATATGCATAAGACATTGATTTTAATACTGCTTGATTTGCATTTCTATATCTAATACTTTATCTGCATAAGCATTTTGAATTTTTCCAGATTTTTTTTGTCTTGTTGTTTTATTTCCTAATAAGTGTCTTCTGTTTGATTTTGTTCTTTTTACTTTTCCAGTAGCTGTATATGAATATCTTTTTGCAGCTGCTTTATTTGTTTTTAATTTTGGCATAATTTTTCCTCCTTAAAATTTATTTGCTAGGTGCTAGTATTATAAACATATTTTTTCCCTCTAAGAAAGGTTTTTTCTCTAAAGTAGAAACATCACTTAATGCTTCAATGAAATTATTTAATACATCTTCACCCATTTTTACATAATTAACTTCTCTACCTCTAAATCTTACTGTTATTTTAACTTTGTTTCCATCTGTTAAAAATTTTCTTGCATTTTTAGCTTTGAAATTAAAATCATGTGTTTCAATATTAGGTGTTACTCTCAATTCTTTGATTTCTATTGCTTTTTGTTTTTTTCTAGATTCTTTTTCTCTTTTTGCTTGTTCAAATTTATGTTTTCCATAATTCATTATTCTGCAAACTGGATTTTCTGGATTTACAGATACTAAAACTAAATCTAGGTTTTTGCTTACTGCCAATTCTATTGCTTTATTTATTGGTAACTTTCCTAACTTTTGACCTTGTTCATCAATTACTTGAACTTCTTTAAAGCGAATTTGTTCATTGATTAGTAACTCTTGTTTTATGTCATTCACCTCCATAAATATTAGTTGTATATGAAGATTTTTTATTAATATCTTCTTATACAATAAGAAAGACATTTTTTAGCAACTGTGCTTTCTTATAAAATAAAAAAGACTTGTTTTTAGAACAAGTAATCCACATAAATATATTTCTTTCATATTCACAAAAAACATATAACCTTTTCCCTTGTGGTAAAGGTGAGAAATGGATATCTTCTTCTTTTCACTTTTATTAGTTTACTATAAAATTCCACAAAAGTCAATACTTTTATGGAATTTTTTTGTATCCTCTTCCATTTTTTTCAATTTTATCATATAATAGTAGCATAATAAGACATAATTATGTTTTATTTTTTATTCTTTATTGTGAAGATAACATAAGTTAGAGTAATATAAAGATTTTTCTTTGTTATTATAGTTTTTAACATATTTATTTTTGCTAAAATCTTATATATTTAATCTTATATCTTGCAAACAGAAAGAAGTAAACTATGAAAAAAATTATTTTTAAAGGCTGTGGGACAGCGATTATAACCCCATTTACAAATGATGAAATTAATTTTGATGAATTTGAAAAATTAATCAACTTTCAAATTGATAACGGAGCTGATAGTATTATTGTTTGTGGTACAACTGGCGAATCTTCTACTATGACTTTAGAAGAAAAGAAATCTGCCATTCAATTTGCAATAAAAATAGCTAATAAAAGAATTCCTATAATTGCAGGAACCGGAAGTAACTGTACAAAATCAGCTATTGAGCTTACAAAATTTGCTGAAAGTGCAGGTGCTGATGCTTGTTTAGTAGTTACACCTTATTATAACAAAACTACACAAAGTGGATTAATTGCTCATTATACCGCAATTGCTAATTCTACAAGTCTACCTATTATAATGTATAATGTACCAAGTAGAACAGGCCTTAATATCTTACCTTCTACTTGTTTAGAACTTTCTAAAATTGATAATATTGTTGCAATAAAAGAAGCTAGTGGTAATATTTCACAAGTTGCTGAAATTGCTGCATTATGTAAGGATAATTTACATATATATTCTGGTAATGATGATCAAATTTTACCAATTCTATCTTTAGGTGGTATTGGTGTTATTTCTGTTCTTTCAAATATTGTTCCAAAAACAGTTCATGAAATGACGGAAAACTTTTTTAACGGAAAAATACATGAAGCCACAAAGCTTCAACTTGATACTTTAGAGCTTACATCTAGCCTATTTTGTGAGGTAAATCCTATTCCAGTAAAAGCAGCTTTAAATATGCTTGGCTATAATGTTGGAGCACCTAGATTACCTTTAGTAGAAATGTCTGAGTCTGGAAAAGAAAGAATAAGAAAAGCTTTACTAAATCTTGGTTTGGAGGTGCGTTGTTAATGATAAATGTTTTAATTAATGGTTTTGAAGGCAGAATGGGGCAAGAGGTTTATAAACAAACCCAAAATTCTGATAAATTTAATTTTGTAGCTGGCTTAGATGAACATAACAATATTGATGAAATTTTTGATAAAAAAATAGATGTTATTGTTGATTTCTCAACTCCTTCTGGTACTATGAATATCTTAGAATTTGCAAATAAAAAACATATTCCTATTGTTATTGCAACAACTGGTTTTTCAGAGGAGCAACTTGAAACTATCAAAAATTCTTCAAAAGACTTACCCATTTTTAAATCATCTAATATGTCTTATGAAACTAATCTTATGATTTCAGTTGTTTCAAAACTTGCTAAAGAACTTACAAATTCTGATATAGAAATTGTTGAAACACATCATAGAAATAAAGTAGACGCCCCTAGTGGTACTGCTTTAATGATTGCAGATAATATTAATAATGCTTTAAATAATTCAATGCATTATGAATTTGATAGACATAGTAAAAAAGCTCCTAGAGATAAAAAGGAAATTGGAATACACTCTATAAGAGGTGGAACCGAAGTTGGTAAACATTCTGTATTTTTCTTTGGTGAAAATGAAAGTTTAGAAATTTCTCATACAACTACTTCAAGAGCTGTATTTGCAAGTGGTGCTTTAAAAGCTGCAGAATATATCATTACTAAATCTAACGGCATGTATGATATGAATGATTTAGTTGCACTAAAAAATTTATAAAAGGACTTAAAATAAAAATGAGAAAATTAATTGTTACAAAAAAATATAACAACAAAAAATTAAATACTTTCCTAATGGAAAACTTTCCAGACCTTTCTATTAATACATTAAACAAAGCATTACGTCAAAAAGACATTAAGATAAATGGCACAAGAGTTAAAGAAAATGTGTTATTGCAAGAAAATGATAGTCTTGAGGTATATATCTCTGATGAGTTTCTATTTAAAAAAGTTAATATAGAAATTGTATACGAAGATGAAAATATATTAGTTGTAAACAAGCCTTGTGGTATAGAAGTTGTTACAGAAAATTCAAATGATACATCTTTAACTACTCTTCTTTCTAAGCAATATGAATTTATAAGTCCTTGCCACAGAATTGATAGAAACACTATAGGTTTAGTTTTATTTGCTAAAAATGAAACCGCACTTAATATTTTATTAAGCAAATTTAAAAATAAAGAAATTAAAAAATTTTATAAATGTACTGTTTATGGTATACCTCCAAAAAATTTTGATACTTTATCTGCATATCTTTTTAAAGATAACAAAAAATCAACTGTTTATATTTCCGATACTCCTAAAACAGGCTATAAAAAGATTATAACTACTTATAAAGTATTAGAAACTGATGTTAAAACCAACACAAGTATTTTAGAAGTTACTCTTGAATATTCTGGGAGAACTCATCAAATTAGAGCACATCTTGCTCACATTGGTTTACCTATTATCGGTGATGGTAAATATGGGAAAAATGAAATTAATAAAAAATTTAATAAAAAGACTCAAGATTTGTGTTCTTATAAATTAGCTTTTGATTTTAAAACTGAAAGTGGAATTTTGGAATATTTGAATGGAAAAGAAATTATAAAGAAATAAGAAAAAAGAATTCAATAAATTAAACTTTTTTAATCTATTGAATTCTCTTTTCTTATTTTCTTAATGTTCTAAATGAATTTAAAACTGCAATCACAGTTACACCAACATCTGCAAATACTGCTTCCCACATTGTTGCAACTCCAAAGAAACTTAAAATTAATACTAATAATTTTACTCCTATGGCAAAAATAATATTTTGTTTTGCTATTCTCATTGTTTTTTTCGCAATCTTTATGGCAGCTAATACCTTAGAAGGTTCATCTGTCATTATTACTGCATCTGCCGCTTCTATTGCTGCATCTGTTCCATATGCCCCCATTGCTATACCAACATCAGCTGTTACTAATACTGGTGCATCATTTAATCCATCTCCAACAAAGACAACATTTTCTTCTCTATCTTTCATAATCTGCTCTACTTTTTTTACTTTATCTGTTGGTAAAAGTTCTGAAAATACTGTATCTATTCCAATTTCTTTTCCCACTAAGTTAGCCACTTGTTTTAAATCTCCAGTTAACATTACAGTTTGTTTTATACCTTGTTTTTTTAAATCTAAAATAGTTTTCTTTGCATCTTCTTTTATTTCATCTGCTATCACAATTTTTCCCATATATTCATTTTCGATTGCAATATATACAATTGTTCCAGCAATTTGTTCTTGCTTTATAGAAATTCCTATTTTTTTCATTAATTTTTCATTTCCCACATATACCTTTTTTCCATCTAGTATAGCTGAAATACCATTTCCAGATATTTCTTCTACATGAGATACTCTGTTTTTATCTATTTTTCCATTGTATGCTTTTTTTATAGAACATGCAATCGGATGGTTAGAATATTCTTCTATATATGCGGCTATTTCTAACAGTTCGTTTTCTTTTAAACTTACTGAAGATATATTTTGTACTGTAAATGTTCCTTTTGTTAAGGTCCCTGTTTTATCAAATATTACTATACTTGCTTTTGAAAGTTTTTCTAAATAACTGCTTCCCTTTATAAGTATCCCTTTCTTAGAGGCCCCACCTATTCCTCCAAAAAAGCTAAGAGGAACTGAT
>CANQXC010000034.1 GCA_947627785.1 uncultured Clostridia bacterium
CTAAAGGAAAGTAAACATTAATTAAATTATTTACTAAAGAAAGTTAAAAAATAAATATGCTAATATGTGGATAATAAATATGACCCTGCGATAGAAAATTTTTTATATTTTCGGAGGGTCTTAATTTATATATATTATCATTAAAATTTAATTAGTTTAATATAGTAAATGAAAGGGTTAAATTTTTTGGTTAAAAATAACAACTAAAGTATTGCAAAAAATAAAATTAGAAGGTATAATATAATATGAATTATTAATGAAGTAGAAAAGTTTAAAAAAGCTATTATAATTTAACACTATCAGAATTAAAAAAATTATAATATTTACATATAGTATATATTGTGTTAAATTTTACTTAAGATAAGGACTAATTCTTTTTTAAACTAGTTTTGAAACTTAAGGAGGAATGTTAATAATAATGGAAGAATTAGATTTAAAGGAACTATTAACAATATTTTGGGAGAAAAGATTACAAATAGTATTAATAGTATTAATTTTTGCAGTTATAGGAATTGCATATTCATATTTAATAGTAAAACCTGAATATCAGGCAACTACATCATTAGTATTAGTTCAAAGTACAACAGATGCAGCAGGAGGTGCTATTACTCAAGCAGATGTAACATTAAATTCAAAATTAGTAACAAGATATGAAGAAATGGTGACGAGAGATGTCATATTAGAAAAAGTTGTTGAAAATCTTAACAATCCTAATATAACAATTGGAAGCATAAAAAATAAAGTGTCAGTAAAATCAGCTGAAGAATCAGATTTAATTGATATTGTAGTAAAAAATGCGGATCCAAATTATGCAGCAGATATTGCAAATGAGATTGCAAAAGTATTCTGTGAGAAAATAGTTGAGATATATAATCTAAGTAATACATATATTTTCGAAAGAGCTAAACCAGCAACTACTCCATATAATATAAATCATGTAAAGGATATTGTTATATTTGTTTTTATAGGATTTATAGTAGCTATAGTATATATCTTAGTTTTAAATATGTTAGATAATACAATAAAAACGGAGCAAGACATTGAAAAGTGTACAGGATTAGCAGTATTAACGAGTATTCCAGACTATGAATTTACTAATAAAAAGGGAGGTAGAAGAAAATGAAAAAAGAGCTTATAGCACATAAAAATCCTAAATCTCCTGTAGCAGAAACATTTAGAACGTTAAGAACCAATATACAATTCATGAATACAAAGAAAAACTTAAGGACAATACTTGTAACATCAACAATGCCAGGTGAAGGGAAAAGTTGGGTTACAGCAAACTTAGCAACAACATTTGCACAATCAGGAAAAAAAGTCCTAATAATAGATGCAGATATGAGAAAGGGAAGACAAGAAAAGATATTTTCAATTGATAGTAATCCTGGATTATCAAATTATTTATTGGCAGCTAGTGATAATGCAGATGTAGATGTTTTAACATACGTAAAGAAAACAGAGGTTGGCAACTTATATTTGATGCCAAGAGGAAGTGTTCCACCAAACCCTTCTGAGCTATTAACCTCTCAAACGACAAGCGAAATGATTGACAAGTTAAAACAATATTTTGATATATTAATATTCGATGGTACTCCTAGTTTAATTGTTACAGATGCAGTGATTGTAGCAAGAATTGTAGATACAACTATAATAGTTACAGAACATAATGTAACAAAAAAAGATAACCTAATAAAAGTAAAGAGAAGCCTAGAAGCAGTTGGCGCATCAGTAGCTGGAGTAATAATGAATAAAGTGCCTATCAATGTAAAAAAATATGAGAATTCTTATTATTATGGATCATCTACTGATAAAAGCATGAAGGAAGAAGTAGAAAATAAAGAAATTGTTAGTAAGAACATAAATAAAAATGATAGAGAAGATAAGGTTGCTAAACAAATAGAAGAATATTTCAATAATAAAGAAAAAGAGGAATGATGTATGATAGATTTACATTCACATCTTATTCCTAATGTAGATGATGGATCTAAATCCGTAGGTGAAACAGTTGATTTAATAAAAGAAGCAAAGATAGCAGGATTTTCAGATATAATATTAACACCACATTTTCTTTTGAATTCTTATGAACCGGATTTGCAGGAATTAATATTATGGAAAAACAAATTACAGGAGTTAATAGATAAAGAAAGAATTTCTATAAATTTACATTTAGGAATGGAAGTTTATATAACAGAAGAGATAATAGATTTAATTAAAAAAAATAAGATTATTACATTAGAAAATAGTAAATATTTGTTGATGGAGTTACCATTAAATTCTAATGTACGATATTTAGACAATGTAATTTTTAGATTGTTACAATGTAATATTGTACCAGTTATCGCACATCCAGAAAGGTACAAAATGGTACAGGAAAATCCAAAGATAGTTGAAGAACTAATAGAAAAAGGTTGTATGATACAAAGTAATTATGGTAGCATATTGGGAATATATGGTCAAACGGCTAAAAGTACAATTAAATATTTATTAAGAAACAATCTAGTACATTTCTTAGGAACTGATACACATAAAGCAAATACGATATACCCTAAAATAGAAAAAGCTATTAATAAAATAAAGAAAGTCGTAGGCGAAGAAACAGTTGAAAGATTAACAACCACAAATGCAAGAGAAATAATAGAAAATAATTAAAAGGAATGTGATTATTAATATGAAGAATAATAAAATAGTAATTTCTTTAATAATTTTAATAATAATTATTACTATTGTATTTTGTTTAAAGTCATATGCCACAGAGATACCGGATCCAGGAACAAATCCAGGTAATGAAACACAGACAAATCCAGGTGAAGAATCAGGTAACGAAACAGAGACAAATCCAGGTGAACCCCAAGAAACAAATCCAGGTAATGAAACGGAGACGAATCCAGAAGAAAATCCAGGAGAAAACCCAGGTAATGAAACAGAGACAAATCCAGAAGAAAACCCAGGAACGAACCCGGGCAATGAAACAGAAACAAATCCAGGGGAACCCCAAGAAACAAATCCAGGTAATGAAACAGAGATAAATCCAGAAGAAAACCCAGGAACGAACCCAGGTAATGAAATAGGAACAAACCCAAACGAATCTACAGAAACACCATCAGGAGGAAATACTATAGAAAATCCTGGAACAAATCAAGGAGCAAATTCTACAGGAAATTTAGGAGGAAATAGAAATAGTAACAATAATTCTGTTCCAACAGTTGCAGAGGTGAAATCAAAAAATAATAATTTACAAAGTTTAGAAGTAGTAGGAAGAAATATAGAACCAGTTTTTGAAAAAAATGTTATAGAATATTACTTAATAGTAGAATTAGATGTAGAGGAATTAGAAATTATAGCAGTTGCAGAGGATGAAAAAGCTTCTGTTGAAATCACAGGAAATACTGGTTTAGTTGAAGGTGAAAACGTTATAACAATAACAGTTACAGCAGAGAATGGAAGCAAAAAAGAATATAAAATATTAATAACAAAAACAGATAATATTGAAATTGCAAATGCTAATCTAAAGAGTTTACTTGTATCAGAGTTTGATATTTTTCCTAGTTTTTCTAGTAGAATATATAACTATAATATAACAATAGATAAGGATATAGCAAAAGTAGAAATACTTGCAGAAGCAGAGAATGAAAATGCTACTATAGAGATAGCAGGCAATGAAAATTTAAAAAAAGGAGATAATATTATAACAATAACAGTAACAGCAGAAGATGGAATAACAAAGAGGAAATATACTATAAATACATATATTTCTACATTAGATGTTGAGATTCAGGAAGAGAATAAAGTACCAGCAATAATTGCAATAGTAATATTAATAGTTGTGATACTGGTATTGATAATATATATAAGGAATAGAAAAGTAATAAAATAACAGTAGAAAGGAAAGTGAAATTAAATGAAAGAAAAGATAGCAAATAGTATTAACTTTATAAAGCAGCTTATAAGTACGAAGAAATCATTAGTTTTGAAAATTGCTGCATGTATAATTATAGTAGTTGCAATTTTAGTAATTGTTTCATCTTTAAAAGGAGAAAAAAGTGGAAATATAATAGGAAATAGTTATAACGAAGGTCTTGCAGTTCAAAAGGGTAACTGGATATATTATATAGAACTAGATGATGATGAAGCTGTTGGAATTTGTAAAGTAAAAAAGAATGGTAAAAAAATAAAAAAAGTTGTAGAAGGTTCTTTTAAGGAATTAAATATAGTTGACAATTATATCTATTGTTTAGAAGAAGATGATGGACAATATAATTTAATAAAAATGAAAACAAATGGTAAAAACAAGACAACATTAGCAAGAGATGTAGATGAAGATTTTCCTATTACAGCAACATCAAAATGGGTATACTATTCAAAAAATTACGATTTTTATAGAGTAAAGACAAATGGAACAGAAAGAACAAAAATTTCAGATAAAGACATTGAATATTATCAAATTGAGGGTAATTTAATTTATTATATTTATGAAAAAGATAGTTCAGAATATATTGCAAAAATGAAATTAAATGGTGAAGATACAGAGAGAATAGCAAAAACAAAAGATGATGAATATTTTGAGGCATTATTTATAAAGGGAGGAAAAGTATATTACATTTTATCAGAAGAGGATGAGGACTACAATTATAAATATTCATTATATAAAATGAGTAAAAACGGTAAAAATCCAAAGAAAATATGTAATTTAGATGAAAATATAAATGATATTAATATGCAGAAAGATTATATATATTATACAGTAAGTGAAAACTATGAAGATTATTCAATTAAAAGTATAAAGTATAATGGTACAGACAAAAAAACGATAAAAAAGGATGAAAGAATTACAGACATAAATGCAGTTAAAAATTGGGTAATATATTTAACTGTTAATGGGGATAATGACTCAGTATTAAAGATGATAAATATGAATGGAGAGAAAGAAAAAGAATTATAGTAAGTTTAAAAATAAATAGCATTAGCAATATCTTTTTATTTAAAAAAATCTTAAATGTGCTTATGCATGTTTGGGATTTTTTGCTAGATGAAAGTATTTAAATTTTTAAACTAATTTTTGACTAAGGAAAGATGTGATTAAGGATGCAAATTAATTATAATAATATTATAATAGATGTAAAAAAAGGCACTGTAGTTAAAGAGTTGTTAAAAAATGAAATAGATAGGGAAGAATATAATACTATTGCATGTAAGTTTAACAATGAAATAAAAAGTTTAAATTATAAAATAATAGAAAATGGTAAATTACAATTAATTAATTTGAAGAATAAAGACGGAATGAGGATATACAAAAGAGGACTTGTTTATATAATTAGCAAGGCATTTAGTGAGGTATATCCAGGTTCACTAATAACAATAGATTATCAATTATATAATTCTATGTTTTGCAATGTAGATAACTTAGAGGTAACAGATGAAGTAATAAAAAATGTAGATAAAAGAGTAAAAGAGATTATAAAACAAGATTTACCTATAGAAAGACGTGTAATGAGTAAACAGGAAGCAGAAAAATTTTACGAAAGAGAGAAAACGTTAAAAGGAAAATTGCAATTAGATTTAAAAGACAAAGAACTTGTAACATTATATTACTGTGAAGATTATTATAATTATTTCTATGGAGTATTACCAATATCAACAGGTTTTGCTAAGAATTATGAGATACAAAAATACAAAAATGGTTTTTTAATAAGATATCCAAATCGTGAAAACCCAGAGAAATTAATAGAATTTAAAGAAACTCCAAAATTATTTGCAACACTACAAGATTATGAGAATGTTCATAAAATACTAAATGTAAACACTCTATATAAGCTTAATAACATTATAAAAGAAGGTAAAATAGAAGAATACATATTGTTAGACGAAGCTTTGCACGAAAAGAAAATTGCAGCTATTGCAGATAATATTGCACAAAATAAAAGTTTAAAATTAATTGCAATAGCGGGACCATCATCCTCAGGAAAAACAACATTTGCCAAAAGACTAGAAGTACAACTAAAATTAAATGGGATAAAACCAGTAACAATATCAGTAGACAATTATTTTGTAGAAAGAAATGAAACACCATTAGATGAACAAGGTAATTATGATTTTGAAAGTATAAATGCAATAGATACAGAATTACTAAATAATGATTTATTAAAATTGTTTAATGGAGAAGAAATTAATGCACCAACATTTAATTTCCATACTGGGCATAAAGAATATAAAGGCAATAAGATGAAACTTGCAGATGATGAAATATTGATAATGGAAGGAATACATTGCTTAAATGATGAGCTTACATATTTGATTCCGAAAGAACAGAAATATAAAATATATATAAGTGCATTAACTGTTTTAAATATAGATTATTATAATAGAATATCAACAACAGATACTAGGTTAATTAGAAGAATTGTAAGAGATAATCAATTTAGAGGTTATAATGCAGAACATACATTAAAAATGTGGGCATCAGTAAACAGAGGGGAAGTAAATAACATATTCAAATTCCAAGAGGAAGCAGATGTAATGTTTAATTCTTCACTTGTATACGAATTAAGCGTTCTAAAGAAATATGCTATTCCATTATTAAAAGAAATACAACAAAGTTCAGAATTATATTCAGAAGCTAAAAGATTATATTCAATGCTTTCATATTTTGAAAGTATACCAGATGAAAAAGTTCCATCGCAATCATTACTTCGAGAATTTATTGGTGGAAGTATATTTAAAGAATAAGGGAGTTAAATGAATGGACAGTCTATTTACAGAAATCGATGAAGAATTTATTTGTGAAAATTGTGGAAATAAGGTACCAAAACTAGGGTATTCTTGTAGAAATCATTGCAACAATTGTTTATATTCAAAACATGTAGACAGAAATCCAGGTGATAGACAAGAAACTTGTCATGGATTATTAGAACCAATAGGAGTGGAGATTAGTCCGAAAAAAGGATATATAATAATTTATAAATGTAAAAAATGTGGAGCAATTAGGAAGAATAAAGCTGCTAAAGATGATAACATAGATTTGATTATAAGATTAAGTGTAAATAATTCAATATAGTAAAAATTAAACTCACTTACAATATTTTGTAAGTGAGTTTAAATATATTTTACATTATTTAATATTTTCAAGAGCTGCAATTCTATCATCAATACTAGGATGTGTATCAAATAATCCAGCTTTTTTTCTTCCGTCTTTTTTACTCTTAAAAGGACTTACTATAAATAAATTAGCAGTTGCTTTATTAGCAGTTTTTAATTCGTTATCATCACTATCTAATTTCCTTAAAGCAGATATCAAACCCTGAGGATTTCTAGTAATTTCTGCTGCAGTAGCATCTGCTAAATATTCTCTATTTCGTGAAAGAGCCAATCTCATAATTTCTCCTAATATAGGTGAAATTATTAAAAGTATTAAACCAATTATCATCAAAATAGCATTTCCCTTATTATCATCATCTCTATCTCTTGAACCACTCCAGAATAAAGAACGAGAGAATAAATCAGAAATCATAACTAAGAAACCAACCATAACAGTGACAATAGATGTAAGCAAGATATCATAATTTTTTATATGACCCATTTCATGAGCAATAACACCTTCTAATTCATAATATTCTAATTTATCTAAAAGGCCAGTAGTTACACAAATAATAGAATGTTCAGGATTACGACCTGTTGCGAAAGCATTAGGTTGAGGATCATCTACTACGTATAAAGTGGGTCTATGAGAAAGTCCAGAAGATATCATAAGTGCATCTAATATATGAACTATCTTTGTATCTTCTTCTAATGTGGCAGGTCGAGCCTTTGTAACAGATAAAATAATTTTATCACTATTGTAATAGGATGCAAAACTTGTTATTATGGAAAAACTCATTGCAAAAATTATAGCAAAAGGACCACCAAGATCTAAAGCCATACATATATAGTATATAATAAGTGTTATAATAAGAATAAAACCACTAACAATTATTCCAGATTTAATTTTATTTTTCTTAATATCTTCAAACATATATAAATACTTCCTTTCTAGTACAAATTAAATATTTTCATATTATGTACTTTATAAGTGAAATTATAGCATAAATCGACAAAAAAAACAATTTTAAAAAGTTACAAAAGATTATAAAAATATTTATATTAAAAATGGTTAAAAAACACTAATATAAAAAATTATAAAATTTAAGAATAAATTACCTTCATTTTATCTCAACTAAAATTACATCTTCACCAATACATTTTATGTCCTGCCATGGAATAACTATATCATTAGAGGAAAAAACATTAAAAAGTTTATTACTACCAGGAACGATAATAGAGGTTATAATTCCAGTCTCCAAATTTGCAGTAACATCTTGTACAAAACCAAGTCTTTTACCATCTACAACATTAATAACTTCTTTATGTTTAAAATCAAGACCTTTATTATTCATAAAAAGATACATTCCCTTCTTTACTTAGAAAATTAATATATTAATTTATAAATTTGCTTTCATACCATTACATTTATAATATATTCAAAACAAAATAAAAAATTCAAATAAGTGAATATATATAAATATTTTAAAATATTTTCAAAAAAAGTGTTGACAAGGGGATAAAAAAGTAGTATCATAAAAAAGTACCAAGCAATATGAAGACTTAAAATTATATAGAATATGTATATAATTAGTAATATTTTTGGCGAAGAAATAATAACGTAATAAGTTACTAATTTTTTTGTTGAAAAAATAAAAAAGTTTTCAAAAAAGTATTGACAATGAAAAAATAAAATGGTACAATTAAGAACGTTCTCGATTGAAAAAAAGAGAACAAAGTACATTGAAAAATAAACAATAAAATCCTTTGAAGAAAGTTTCAGAATTGTCTAACCAACAATTCGTACTTAACCAATAGATTTTGGAGAAAACCAAAATAGAAATAAAAACAGGATGTACAGATTAAATGTGCAAATTAAAAAGATATGTAAGATGTTCGAAAAGGACATAGTATATATACAATTAATTAGAGAGTTTGATCCTGGCTCAGGATTAACGCTGGCGGCGCACATAAGACATGCAAGTCGA
>CANQXC010000035.1 GCA_947627785.1 uncultured Clostridia bacterium
AAAAGTATTTAAGATATCATAATCAGATATAAATGTATTTGTCATTCTTGTAATTTCAGATTTTAAAATAGAAAGAACACGCTCGTCAAGATTTTTATACTCATTTTCAAAGAAATTAAGGGAAGAATATAGTTCATAGACTTGTGAATAATTAAGTGTTCCGGGATTTAAATAACGTCCTTAAGCAACTTAATTTTTCAATATAGTAATTGGGAGAATTAACTAATTTATGAAGTTCTAAAAAAGTTACATAACCATTATTATATAATCTACAGAGCTTAATACATTCAGCAAGAACCTCTTCAGCTTTATCAAGCCAATACGATTCAGAATTGTTAGGAGAAAAAAGTGTTAAAACAGTTTTTAAACGATTTGCTAATACACTAGGCTTTAAATCAGGTTTATCTAAAGGATTGTACTTAATATTTCCACCTAATTCAATAACACACAAATCATCTAATCTGTTAAACTCTTCAGCATAATTCTGTACTTGTCTGTAAAAATTACCTTTAACATCTAATATAAGCATTCCTAGTTTTTCTGTTTTATTTGAAGCTTTATATCCTATTAGTTGTTTAGCAAAAGGATACATGCTAGAACTAGTTTTACCACTACCAATTGTTCCAGTAATAAGAATATTTTGATACAAACTATTTTCTGTAAGATATACTGGAATCAGGGTATCCGCATCTTTTCCTAAATATAAATGTAAGTTAGATATATTTGTTAGTCTCTTTTCCTTTTTGTTATTAGAAAATAAAATTTTATTTTTAAAAATCCAAGTATAAACACAATTAGAAATAAGAAAACACACAAAATAACAGCTTAAACAATAAATGATTTTCATATATTTCCACAATGAAGGAGCAACTTTACATATATCAAAAGGATAAATTGCATAAGGAAAAATAAAACTAGAAGCTGTAAAAATTGGATAGAATATTATAATAATAGGAATAATTAAAAGAACTGCTAATAAAAAACAGAACACTAAATGTAATAAAAATAATATGAATTTCAAATATAGCCTCCTTAAGAGATTTTCTTGATTTTTAATTTAGAACCTTGAATAGAATGACATATATTCATTTCAAAAAAAGAATATATAGAATAAAAAGTTATGAATAAATTAATAATAAAAGATGCAAAAAATAAATGAACTAATAAATCTAATATACACACCACCTTTCTAATTTTTAACCATTTTACTACAAATTTTTAAATTTGTCTATACTTTTTAAAAAAATTATGTTAAAATATGTAAGTGTTCAATTTAATACAGATATGTTATGGTTAATTTTAGCTACTTTTAGTTTATATAATCAGTCTTACATAGTTTATCTAAAAAAAAATTAAATGTTTAACAGTTAAACTTTTAAAGGTATATATAATTAAAGCATTATAAATTTTTTTGAAAATGGTAAAAATAAATTAAAGAAGGGGGATTAAAATGATAGAGAGAACTACTAAAATAGGTGAGTTATTAGAAATAGCTCCAGAAAAAGCAGAAATTCTTTTACAAGCAGGAATGCATTGTTTAGGATGTCCTGCATCACAGGCAGAAACAATAGAAGAAGCATGTGAAGTACATGGAATAGATGTAGAAGAATTATTACAAAAAATAAATGAAAATTAGTAAAAAGGCAGTATAAATTATATTTATGCTGCCAATAAAAATTGGAGGTAAAAAATATGACACCACATAATGAAGCTAAGAAAGAAGATATTGCAAAAATAGTTTTAATGCCAGGGGATCCTTTAAGAGCAAAATATATTGCTGAAAACTTTATGGAAGATGTAAAATTAGTAAATTCAGTTAGGGGAATGTATGCATATACAGGCTTATATAAAGGAAAAAGAATTACTGTAATGGCACATGGAATGGGAATTCCAAGTGTTGGAATTTATACACATGAATTATTTAAATTTTATGATGTAGACTGCATAATAAGAATGGGAAGCTGTGGAGGATATGTTCAAGATTTAAATTTAAAAGATATTATTCTTGTAGATGGAATATATAGCGAATCTACTTTTGGAGAAATATATAATGGCTCAAAAGAACATTCAATAGTAGCTAAAAATAGCTGTAATGCTGAAATTATAGAAACTGCAAAAGAAATGAATTTAAATTTGGTTAAAGGAAATGTACATTGCACAGATGCTTTTTATTCAGATGTAGTTAATATAAAAGATTTAACTGAAAAACATGGTTGTATAGCAGTAGAAATGGAATCATTTGGATTATTTACAATAGCAAATCATTTAAACAAAAAAGTTTCATGCATATTATCTGTAACAGATTCATTAGTAAAACCAGAAGAACTATCAGCACAAGAAAGACAAACAACTTTAACAAATATGATAAAGTTAGGATTAGAAACAGCAGCAAAATTAGCATAAAATTATAAGAACCTCGTATATAGCTTTTAGCTAATATACGAGGTTCAAAACTAAAGAATATTATTAATTAAACAATTTCTACATAATTAATATCGCTATGATTTAATTTTTTAATATTAATGTAAACACCAGCTCCTACAAAATTTCCTCCGCATTTATTAATTAATTCTTTTGAGGCTTCTAAAGTTCCGCCAGTTGCTAAGACATCATCTACAAAATAGAAATTCTTTCCCTCATAATTACTGTTTTTTGGTAAGCATAAAGAATCTTTACCATATTCTTTGTAATAATCAACAGATAAAACAACATCATCTGGAAGTTTTCCAGGTTTTCTAATAGGAACAAAACCTATGTTAAGTTTATTTGCAATAGCTGTTCCAAAAATGTATCCTCTTGATTCAGGGGCTATAATATAATCTGCATTTGCAGGTACTTTAGAAGACATTTCATCTATAATGTTTGCAAAATCGCTTTTATCAGCAAGTTTTGGAGATATATCAATAAATCGTACACCCTTTACTGGAAAATCATCAATAAATCTTAATTCAGCCATAAAAAATCATTCCTTTCTGGTACACTTAAAAATTCACCTTATAAATTATATCATAAAGTGACATAAAATTACAATATATAATTGATATATATTGTAAAATATTGTATAATATAGAATATATGGGAGGTATATTATGAGTATAGAAAATGAATTAAAACTTATACCCAATGAAGAAATAAACCCAAAAGATATACTACATTTGTTAGAAAGTAAAGGTTATAATGTACAAGGAGAATTGAAAGTAGGAAGGCAAGAGGACACTTATTATGATGATAACGAAGGAACTTTAAATAAAAACGGATGTAGTTTTAGAATAAGAAGAAAAAATACTGGAGCAGTTGTTACATGCAAAATTCCAGTAGTTTCAGATACAGGATATAAACAAAGAATAGAAATGGAAGTTAATATTCCCAAAGAATATGTCTTAGATGATGGTACAATATTTATTGAAGATGCTGTAGATATATTAAAAACACAATATCCAGATGTGCAAATTCCAGAAAATTTAAGTATGGTAGTAAAAGTAATGAATAATAGAAATAAAGTTAATGTACAAGCACCAGACGGAAGCATAATAGAATTAGCTTTTGATGATTTACAAATACAGGATAAGCATGGTTATGAATACAAAATGAAAAATGAAATGGAATCAGAAGTAATGTCACGGAAATCCTGAAATTTTAAATGGCATATATGAAGCAATTAATGAAAAATATAATGTTAAAAGAAATGATTTATCTAAATATTCAAGAGCAGTTAAAGAAATGAATGAGCAAAGAGACAATATGTCATTAGATGAAGTTACAATATGTGCAATGCTTAGCGATATTTTAAATACAGTAGAATTTGAACAGTTAAAGTATAAAGGACAAATGTTACATAATTATAAAACAGAGGTACCAGATAATTTAAATTTAGATAATTTTAAAGATCCAAATTATCTTATAAATAAAATTTCTGAAGTAAAAAGAACAAAGGATTATACAATAGGAAATATAGAAAATTTAGAAGATTTGTTTTTATGTTTTCTATCAGATATGGATTATAGAGAATTAGAAGCTGAATTAGCAAATTTTTTAAATGAAAATTATTATAAAAAGGGAAATCCTATTACAAATAGAATGTTACATTCACAGCAAGTAATGTTAATAACAGGATTAATAAGTAAGAGTAAAGAAATATCAGAAGGAGAAAAAAATCCACTTTTATGTATGGCTTCAGCGCTAGTACATGATATAGGACATGTTCCAGGAGCACACCCAACAGAAGAAATTTTAGGTACATTTGATGGTTTCTTTTCACATGAAATAAATGGAAGAAACGTTATAGAAAGGATTATAACAAAAGATGAAGACTTAATATTAGAAACAATAAAAGATTATTATAAAAATTTAGGAGCATACTATAGTGATGAGCATATTAAAAAATATATTCAGAAAAACAAAATTCAAATAAAGAAGGCAATAGAAGCTCATAGTAGAACAAATAGTGAAAAAAGAGGAGATGGAACAGTAGTTCAATTACCTAGAGAAGCAGATAAAATATGCTATTGTGTAAGTGATATAGTAGATGTAATAAAAAAATATAATCAAAACAAAAAAACTGTAGAATTTTATCCAGAAGAATGGAAAAGAGATATTGTAAAAAAACTTGGAAAGGGTTATGAGGAAAGAGAAGAAGAGATAAGAAAAAAGGTAAATGATATAGAGTATAAAATAAAACATAACAATTTTGGAGAATTAGCTACAAGTATTGCAAATACAGTTAAAGAGGATGTTAAAGATGGAAAAACATACTATGATGTAGATCAAGACACATGGGATATATTAGATGGAATGATAAAATATATAAAAAATTTAAGAACTACTGAAAAAATTGATAACAGAAGGCCACAATTAAAATTAGCTGCTACATATTTTATAGTAAAAACATTTAATGAATGTTTAAATGATAGCGAAGGAAATGTTGAAAAAGCTTGGGATAAAGCACTAGAAATTATTACAAAGAGTAATGACTTAGACATATTGAATTGTATAAATGATTTAAAAGAAAGATTTAATAATTCGGAAGAAGCAAGGAAGAAAGCATTTGAAGAAGGTGGAATATTAGATACAAGTGTAATAAGAACATTAGATAATTCAAATAGACAAATAAAGATACAGCCTAATGGTAAGTTTCAAATGACAGATTTACAACCATATTTAGGAACTACATATGAAACATTAACACCTGAATACATACTAGATACATACTTTAATAACGAAGATGGTATATCATTATGCTTAAGGGAATTTATGGGAGCAAATAAAAAATCATTAATAGTAAAAAGATGCAGGAATAAAGATGGGGTATCACAACTTGAAAGAGAAAAATATGTTTCAACAAGTGATAGTGAAAGCACATTAGAAGAATTAATAGACAAATTTAAAATGGAACATCCAGAAATTTCTTTACAAGTACCAATAGGTATACCAAAGTGTCAAATAGAAACTATAAGAAATATATCAGAAAATGAATATGGTATAGTAATTAGAAGGGATATATCAGCAGCTCTTACTCCAAATGGCAAAGTTCTAATGCCAGAGACAATAGAAGTAGAGTGTAAAGATAGAGAAGCATTAAAGAAAGTAAGAAAACAAATATCAGGATTTTTAAGTACTCAAAATATTGGAGAAGATGTATTCACAAAAGAAACGAAAGAAAATCAGGCAATGAGACTAATAAAAGAGCAAGAAAATAAAGATGTTGAAGGCAGATAAAAAATCGAAGAATAGTTACAATTCACAGCCCATTATATGTATAAAGTAGCCAAACGCAGGAGTTTGGCTAACTTTTATATGTAGCTGTGAATAGTAACAAGAATGGTTACATTTGTGTTACAAATATAAGGAAAAAAACTTATTTTATAAAAAACTCTTGCCAAATATAAAAAAAAATGTTATATTAAATAATAGATTTAAAAAAAACCTCAAAAAAAGTAGGGAATTTTTTAAATCTTTTTTTGTTGGTAAATAAGGAGGAGCAATGAATACAAAATACATATTTGTAACAGGAGGAGTAGTATCTGGACTAGGGAAAGGAATAACAGCTGCATCACTTGGAAGACTATTAAAAAATAGAGGATATAAAGTAACAATACAAAAAATGGATCCATACATAAATATAGACCCAGGAACAATGAGCCCAATAGAACATGGAGAAGTATTTGTAACAGATGATGGAGCAGAAACAGACTTGGATTTAGGACATTATGAAAGGTTTATAGATGAAAATTTAGGACAAAACTCAAGTGTAACAACAGGGAAAATATATTCATCAGTTATAGAAAAAGAAAGAAGAGGAGAATATTTAGGTAAAACTGTACAAGTAATTCCTCATATTACAAATGAGATAAAAGAAAGAATATATAAGTTTGAAAATGATGATATAGATATAGTTATAACAGAAATTGGCGGAACAATAGGAGATATAGAAGGTTTATCATTTATAGAAGCTATACGTCAAGTTGGAATTGAAAAAGAACCAGAAGATGTTTTATATATACATGTAACATTATTACCATATATAGCAGGCTCAAATGAGTTAAAATCAAAACCAACACAACATTCAGTAAAAGAGTTACAATCTTTAGGTATAAAACCAGATATATTAGTATGCCGTTCAGAACTACCCATAGAAGAAAATATGAAAAATAAAATAGCACTATACTGTAATGTAAGACCTGAATGTGTAATACAAAATAAAACAGTGGATAATTTATATGCAGTACCATTAATGTTGGAAGAAGAAGGGCTTACAAGGCAAGTATGCAAGCATTTGCATTTAGATAAAATAGAACCCAATAATAAAGAATGGGAGGAATTAGTAGATAGAATAAGAAATATAGAAAATAAAAGTGTATCAGTAGCTATTGTTGGTAAATATGTAAAATTAGAAGATTCATATTTATCTGTAGCAGAAAGCTTAAGACATAGCGGATTTGAAAACAATGTAAAAGTTGATATTGGATATGTAGATTCAGAAGAAATAACAGAAAAAAATGTAAAAGAGAAATTAGGAAAATATGATGCGATTTTAGTTCCAGGTGGATTTGGAAACAGGGGAATAGAAGGAAAAATTTCAGCAATAAAATATGCAAGAGAAAATAAAGTTCCATTTTTAGGGATATGTTTGGGAATGCAAATGGCAGTTGTTGAATTTGCAAGAGATGTTTTAGGATTAAAAGATGCAAATTCAGAGGAGTTTGCTCCAGATTCAAAAAATCAAGTAATACATATAATGGATGAGCAAAAAGGTATAGATAAAAAAGGTGGAACAATGAGGTTAGGAAGCTATCCATGTGTTTTAAAAGAAGGAAGCATAGCACAAAAGTTATATGGAAAATCAGAGACAACAGAAAGACATAGACATAGATTCGAGTATAATAATAGATACAAAGAGCAAATGGAAAAAGCAGGACTAATATGTTCGGGAACATCACCAAATGGAAAACTAGTAGAAATTGTTGAAATAAAAGATCATCCATATTTTATAGCAGGACAATTCCATCCAGAATTTAAATCAAGGCCAAATAGAGCACATCCATTATTTGTTGGATTAGTTAAGGCTGCAAAAGAAAATAGTAAGTAATAAAAAAGAAAAGTTTACTGGTTAAGAAATCATATTTTCAAAAACTAAATTTTGAACAAAAAATAAAAAAATTTAAAAAAAGTATTGACAGTTTAAGAAAAATGTAGTATTATAGAAAAGCAGTTGTTAAAAACGACTGCTTCTATAATTCAAAAGAATTATGGGCCATTAGCTCAGGTGGTAGAGCACTTGACTTTTAATCAAGTTGTCCGCAGTTCGAGTCTGCGATGGCTCACCAATTTTTAAGGCCCCGTGGTCAAGCGGTTAAGACATCGCCCTTTCACGGCGGAGACATGGGTTCAATTCCCGTCGGGGTCACCAATTTAATATATGCCGCTGTAGCTCAGCTGGTAGAGCAACTGACTTGTAATCAGTAGGTCGTCAGTTCAAATCTGACTAGCGGCTCCAATAAAAAATAGAAGTTTTGAAATAGTTCTTAACTTTTATTTTTTTTATATTGTAAAAAGTCAAAAACTATGATATAAGTAAAAGAAAAAAATAGAGGGAGTTCATGAGTAAAACAATAAAAAAGAAAAAATCCATGTCATTCATGAAAAATGTCCTAATGCTAATGATAGCACAAGTCCTAATAAAAATACTAGGATTTGCCTATAGACTAGTAATAATAAACATAGATGGATTTGGAGACATAGGAAATGGATATTACTCAACAGGATATCAAATATACTCACTACTATTAACCCTATCATCAGTAGGCATACCAACAGTTATAGCAAAACTTGTATCAGAAAGAGTAGCAATAGGGGACCATAAAGGAGCACACATAATATTTAAAACAGCTCTAAAAATATTTACTTTAATTGGAATCATAATGTCTTTAGGGCTATTTTTTGGAGCAAAAGCAATAGCAATACACATAATAAATGTTGAAGGAGTAAAGTACACACTAATGGTGCTTGCACCAGCAATAATGTTTGTTACAGCAGGATCAGTATTAAGAGGATATTTTGCTGGACTAGGAACAATGAAACCAACAAGTGTTACACAAACTTTAGAACAATTTTTAAATTGTTTATTAACAATAACATTTGTATATGCAAGCATTGGACAAGACACATCTATTATGGCGGCAGCAGGAAATTTATCAAGTACAGTAGCAATAATCATA
>CANQXC010000036.1 GCA_947627785.1 uncultured Clostridia bacterium
CTATTCTTTTATCTAATACTTTTAATTGTCCTCTTCCTATCCCTGCACATACATTACTCATTCTGTAGTTGTACCCTATTTCTTTATGTTCATAATGTCTTTCTGGTTCTCTACTCTGTGTTGACCAAAATCTTACCTTTTTTATTCTTTCTTCATTGTTAGATACGAGCATTCCTCCTCCACTTGTTGTTATTATCTTGTTTCCATTGAATGAGTATATTCCATATTCTCCAAATGTCCCTGTTTGTTTGTTTCTATATGTTGCTCCTAAACTTTCTGCTGAATCTTCTACTAATGGGGTATTATGCTTTCTACATATTTCTACTATTTCATCTATTTTTGCTGGTGTTCCATATAGATAAACTACTACTACTGCTTTTGGATGTGGATATTTTTCAAATGCTTTTTCTAAGCTTAAAGGATCCATGTTCCATGTTTCATATTCACTATCTATAAATACTGGTGTTGCATTTTGATATATTATTGGATTTGCTGTTGCTGAAAATGTTAGTGATTGACAAAATACTATATCTCCTTTTTTTACATCTAATGCTTTTAATGCCATATGTATTGCTGCGGTTCCTGCTGATAATGCTGCGGCATTTTTTATGTTTACATAGCTTGCAATCTCTTGTTCAAATTTGTTTACATTTTCTCCTAATGGTGCTATCCAGTTTGTTTCAAATGCCTCTTTTATGTATTCTTTTTCATAGTCTTCATCTGACATGTGTGGTGATGATAAAAATATTTTTTTATCCATATTACCCTTCTCCTTTTGTTATCTAAAATTTATAAACTTAAATTAACTTTTTAATTTTATTTACAATTCGATAACTCTGAATATTTTGTAATTCTTCATTTATGCGTTTCAGCATAAATTTGCGATATTCAACACAAGTACATAAACTTATAGTTTATGTACTTACCTCCATGTTTGGTTTCATGTAGGTTTTTTTATATTTCTAACTTTATTTTTTTGCCAAATTTCTTTAAGCACATTATCCCTATATTCATTGCTGTATTAAAGAAATAATCGGCTTGATGCCCTTTTTCACATACTGATTTAAGTCCATTTCTTTTTACTATGCTTCTACATTTATAGCATCTATTTCCTGTGTAGTTTGAGCGTACTGTTGTTACTATAATTCCTTCCTTAAATGCCTTGTATTTCATGTATTCTATTATCTTTTTTCTTAAGAATATTGGACTGTATATTCCTACTCTTTTTCCAAAGTGCTCATTTATGTCTTTTATTTCTGCTATGGATATCACTTGCACTTTGTTTTCTACACAAAAATCAACTATCTTTCTACTTATTTCATGTGCATAATGCTCACTTATGTTTTTTAGCTTTATCCAATAGTTTTTATGGTCTTTTTCTGCATAACTCCAGTTCTTCTGTCTATGTTTCTTTATTCTGCCTAAAATCTGTTTAGTTCTATTCTTATATTCGTCTCCTCCTGGAACGAATATACATTTTACTAATTTGCCTGTACTTTGTAGTGCAACACATATGGCAAATTTGTCACTATTGGAAAATGCTATTCCACATACTCTAATATTTTCATCTTTCATTCTGTATTTAATTGGAGTTACATCTTCTATTCTCTGTTTTATCGGTATATGAAGCATTACATAGTCTTTTTTCATTACTACTGTTGGAGATAATATTTCGCCTTCTTCTGGTATTTGCCAATCTTTTAATTTTGCACCAAACCATTTCCAATCGTTTCCGTCAAAAAGCTTTAGCTCTATCTTGCCATCTGCTAGATTTCTATACATTCCCTTGTATAATGTCATTGATGAATTAAATCTTGTTGCTTTACTTGGTGGCTTTATATTTTTGTTTTTCTTCGAATTCTCTAGCAATCCAAAATATGTTCTTACCTGACCTATCGCTTCATTTATTGCTGCTCTTCTTAAGTAAAGTGGTACATTTTGCTCAAAATAATCTTTTGGCTTTTCTCCTGTTTTACTTTTTATTGTTATTTTCTCTAGCTCTCTTAAACAGTTTTGGTTTGATAATTCAAGGAATTGGGTGTTTTCAAATAACAAATTGTAGTATTTTTCTACTGTTTCGTTGTATATTTCGTTTGTTATTTTCAGGTATTCTAAATTGTTTGTATATAACCTAACTTTACGTGTTGTTGTATAGAATCCTACCTTCTTTTCATTTTCCTCCATTCTTATCTCCTTAATTAATTCGTAAAGTTATAAACTTTACGAAAGGAGTAATTTTAATGCTTTTAGCGTAATTAGCAATATGAACCATATGAACTAGCTTTGCTAAAAGATTGTAAGTTGTTAATGAAGAAACATTGTTATTTCACACTAAAAAAGAGTAATAAAGTTATAAATCACTTTATTACTCTCTTTTTTTTGCAATAAACACATTAATTAAAATCATATGTATTTATAATTTTTCTAAAAATTTCTTTTTAACTGTATATGAAGAATGAACATATCTATTCAAAGTCATATTTACATTTGCATGTCCTAAAATCTCACTTAATGATTTTACATCCATTCCAATTTTTACACAGTTAGTTGCAAAGGTGTGCCTTAAAACATGAAAATTATAGTTGGGAATTTTACATTCTTTAAGATACTTCTTAAATAAATATTGATAATATCTTGGTTCCATGTATTTGTTACAGCCTGTTAAAAAATATTCATCTCCTTTATACTTATTTGTTTTTTTTAATAATGTTAATACATCAGATAATTTCTTACAAATAGGAATTTTTCTAATTGATTTTTTACTTTTTGGGCTGTTAATCTGTATAGATGTATTGCTTTTACCCTTATAAACTCTTTGCAAGGATTTGTTTATAATAAACACATTATCTTTTAAATTTATATCATTCCAAGTTAAAGCACAGATTTCTCCTATCCTCATTCCTGTGTTTAAACATATTATAATTCCAAGAGTTCTAAGATTGTTATGTTCAAAACAATATTTCTCTAAAACCATTCTTTCACGTTCTTGTAATATACTTATTTCTTCTTGTTCACATCTTGGTGAAGACATTAAATCTAACATATAATCTATATTAAATTTTCTTTCACTATATTTCATAATAGATCTAAAAACTATTATTATATCTTTCACAGTTTTTGGTGATATGTTTTTTGATAAATAATTGATATATACATTAAAATCATAATTCAAAAAATAATATACACTTTTATTATTAAAATATGGTAGTATATATTTATCAATAACATATTTATATCTATAATATGTAGAACTTTTTATTGATGCTTTTTTGTATAATAGCCATTCATTTGCAACCTCCTTTAGTAATATAGACTTTCTAAACTTTAAAATTTTAAATAATTTCATTCTTATCATCCTTCCTTTTTTAGTACAACTTTTGGTACATTTTTATATTAACAATTTGTTATATTACTATATATATTTTACAGCTAATTATGTAAATATGAAATATTTATAAAATAGTTGAAATGTTTAAATATTTGTGATAAAATAAAAAAAGAGTTCGTAAAGTTTATAACTTTACGAACTCTTCTTACATAATTTTATACACTTTAATCTCTACTAAACAAGTCTCTAGTATAAATTTTGTTCTTTACATCTTTTAACTCATCTGTTACTCTATTTACTATAATAACATCAGACATTTTTTTAAATTCATCTAAATCTCTTATAACTCTACTTTTAAAGAATTCTTCATCCTTTAAAGTTGGTTCATATACAACAACTTCAATTCCTTTTGCTTTAATTCTTTTCATAATTCCTTGGATTGCACTTGCTCTAAAATTATCTGAACCTGTTTTCATTGTAAGTCTATATACACCAACTATATTTGGTCTTTTCTCAATTATTGTATCTGCAATATGATCTTTTCTAGTTCTGTTACTTTCTACAATTGCACTTATTATATTTTCTGGTACATCTGCGTAATTTGCCTTTAATTGTTTAGTATCTTTTGGCAAACAATATCCTCCATATCCAAATGATGGATTGTTGTAATGTGTACCAATTCTTGGGTCTAAGCATACTCCATCTATAATATCTTTTGTATTTAAGCCTTTTATTTCTGCATAAGTATCTAACTCATTAAAGTATGCTACTCTTAATGCTAAATATGTATTTGCAAATAATTTAACTGCCTCTGCTTCTGTTGAATTCATAAACTTAACCGGTATATCTTCTTTTAATGCTGCATCTTTTAACAAATTTGCAAATTCTTCTGCTCTTTTAGATTTTTCTCCAACAATAATTCTTGATGGATAAAGATTATCATATAAAGCATTTCCTTCTCTTAAGAATTCTGGAGAAAATAATATATTATCTATATTATATTTCTTCTTCATATTTTCAATAAAACCAACCGGTATTGTAGATTTTACAACCATTGTTGTATCTAATTTCATTGAAATTACTTTTTGAATTATATCTTCTACGCTTGATGTATCAAAAAAATTCTTTTCAGAATCATAATTTGTTGGTGTACTTATAATAATGAACTTTGCTCCTTCGAATGCTTCTTTATAATCTAAAGTAGCTTTTAAATTAAGCTTTTTTTCTTTAAAATATTTTTCAATATACTCATCTTTAATTGGTGAAATACGATTGTTAATCATATTTACTTTTTCTTCTATTATATCAAGAGCATATACCTCATGCTTTTGACTAAGTAATGTTGCTAAAGATAATCCTACATATCCTGTTCCTGCTACTGCTATTTTCACTTTTAAATCATCCTTCCTGCATGTATTAATGTTTTTAAATATACAAGCCTTTATTAATTATATACCATTTTACAAAATTTTCAATACCCTTTTTAAAAGTTGTTTTTGGATTATATCCTATTAACTCTTTAGCTTTCGTTATATCTGCATATGTTCTTTCTACATCTCCTAATTGCATTGGTAATTGTTCTATTTTTGGTGTTTTATTTAACACTTCTCCTATTACTTGTATCATCTCTTTTAATGATACTGGTGTTGAATTACCTAAATTTAGTATTTCATATACATTTTCATTTTTCATTGTATATTCACATGATTTTACTATTCCATCTACTATATCATCTATATATGTATAATCTCTTGAGGTTGTCCCATCTCCAAACATTGGAATTGGTTTATCATCTAACATTAGTCTTGTAAATTTATTTATTGCTAAGTCTGGTCTTTGTTTTGGTCCATATACTGTAAAGAATCTTAACATTATTACATTCATATTAAATAGTTTATGATATACATGTGTCATAATTTCATTTGCCTTTTTTGTTGCTGCATATGGGCTAATTGCAAAGTCTACTATCATATTTTCTTTGAATGGCACTTCTTTACAGTTTCCATATACACTGCTTGATGATGCCATCACTAAATTTTTTACATTATGGCTTTTCATTTCTTCTAATATATTTTGTGTTCCCATACAATTTACTTCTTGATATAGAATTGGATTTTCTATTGATGGTCTTACTCCTGCCATAGCTGCTAAATGCATTACTACATCTATTTTATTTTCGTCAAAAAGCTTTTTTACCGCTTCTTTATCTCTTATATCTGCTCTATACATTTTGTACTTTTCGTTTTTTAAAAATTCTTTTATATTATTTTCCTTTATTGTTGGATTGTAAAAGTCGCAAAAGTTATCTATTGTTACTACTTTGTTTCCTTCTTCTAATAATCTTTCTGTTAGGCTTGAACCTATAAATCCGGCTCCTCCTGTAATTAGGTATGTTGACATATATTTTATCTCCTTTTTTTATTTTTCCGATAATTATTATACTACATTTTTATGAGTTTTTAAAGGTGTTATTGTTTTTTTAATAATAAGCTTTTCGCTAACTCCTTTTTTGTTTTACAAATGTATTTTAATATGTTTAAATCATTTTTCATTATTTTCTTTTATATGTTCATATATTTTAATTCTATTGGATTAATAAAACTTAATTTACATTCTTTTATATAATATTCCAAATCCTAATAAATTTTAAAAAATCTTTTTGCATCATAAATAATACAATGGTTGGTACTTGATATTATATAATAAAAGAGTTCATAAAGCATACAACTTTACGAACTCTTTTTCCGTTCATTTATTTTTAATTTTCACTTTCCTTAGTTATAGTAATTATTAATAAATTCAAAATTATATAAAATTATTTTATAATTTCTTTAACTTGTTCAATTTTATATTATTTCATTATTTTTAAAGTTTCTTCAATTCCTTCCTCAAAGTCATAACAAGGAGTCCAACCTAATTGTTCTAGTTTACTTCCATCTAAAATTGATTTTGTTATTGGATTATATCCTCTTTTTTCAACTTGGCTTGGTGTATCAAATATTACTTTTTTATTCGCTTTTTGAGCAATAATTTCAGCCATTTCTCGTATTGTAACAATTGAATTTTTATTTGCAATATTATATGCGTTACTATTTTTTCCTTTAATTAAAATTAATAATATGCCTATAGCACAGTCTAGTACATAACAATATGAACGTAGTTGTAGTCCTTCGCTTTTCATAATAATATCCTCATCATTTAAAACATTCCTTATGAATTGTGCTGATGCTCTACTATCGCTTTCTGTTTGTGTTGGTCCAAATGTATGACATGGTCTTGCTATAACACATTCTATATTATACTGTTCACTATATGAAATTCCTAATGTTTCAGATGCTAATTTGCTCAAAGGATAACAACTTCTAACATTCATAGAATTTATCTTTCCAATATAATTTTCTTCAAATTTTTCTACATCTTTATCTCCTTCACCATATACTTCACCTGAAGAAATGTACTCAACTCTTTTACAATTATGTTCTTTAGCAAATTTACATATTTGGTTCATACCTATAAAATTTCCTAACATTGTTCCTACGGGATCTTGTGAAAAACGCATAGGATTAGCATTACTTGCAGCATGAATTATATAATCTACTTTTTCATTATATTTCATTTCTTGCGTAATATCTTGTTCAACTATAACTAATTTTTCATATTTTTTCATTCTCTCTAAAATATTTAATCTATTTCTTACAATTGCTATAATTTTCATTCCATAATCTTCATGCACATTTAAATAATTTAAAATATCTATAATTGCAGACCCAATTAACCCATTTGCTCCTGTAATTAAAATTGTTTTTCCCCTCAATGTGTCTAAATTGTTCACTTTTAATACTTTACTTATCCCTTCATTATATATCTCTAAATTTTTTATCATTTCATCCACTCCACCTTTTTTGTTTTCAATAAAGATTTAAAAATATCAATATCATCTGTAGTTGTTAATTTTATATTTTTCTCTGATCCTTCTGAAAAGTAAACTTTCCTTCCCAATTCAACATAAAGTGTACAACTTGCAACTGAATTTCTTATTTCTTTCTTTTCTGCTTCTTCATGAACTGATAAAATGTCTCCTAGTCTGAAAGAATGAGGTGTTTGGGTTCTCTTTAAATTATCTCTGCTTATTTGACTTATTGATGATATTTTATCTTGTGTTACTAACATAGCTTCAGCACATGGTATTGCTGTAATTGCATTTCCATACTTTAAGCATATTGCTATGTTATCTGATATTATCTTCTCTGATACCATTGGTCGATTCGCATCATGTATAATTACTATATCATCATCGCTATAATCCATTTTCGCTCTTAATAAACCATTTTTTATAGATGCTTGTCCACATTCTCCTCCATCTACTACATCTAATAACTTTGTAATATTAAATTGTTTTGCATATGCTTTTACAACTTCATGCCATCCTTTTATACAAACTACTATTATAGAATCTATTGCTGGATGCTTTTGAAATGCTTCCATAGTATATACAATCATAGGTTTATCATCTATATTTATAAATTGCTTTGGTATGTCTTGTTTCATTCTGTTACCTGATCCTCCTGCTATTAAAATTGCAATTGTTTTATTTTTTTTCATAACAACATTCACTCCTTTTTGTACTCTATTTAAAAGAGTACATATAAAAAATTCTTTATACATTAAACATTACCTAATCGCTGTTTAATACTATTCTATCTATATATGATGATGCGTTTCCACATACCTCAACATGTTTTTTCTTAAAATTTCTAGATTTTGTTTTCTGTTTTTCATAATCACAGTTTGTAATCTCATTCAATAATTCATCTTCATCTGTGCATATGCCATTTGGTAATTCCGTTTTTAAATCATATGCAAATCCTCTTTCAGAATTATATTTTTCATAATCATAAGCAAAACAAAAAATCGGTCTTTCCAATATAGAATAATCAATCATAATACTTGAATAATCTGATATCAATATATCACTAATTTTTAACAAATCATTTAAACATGGATAATCTGTAACGTTGATGATAAAATCATCATTTTTTAAATTCAAAATTTTATTAACCTCATAATGTGCTCTAATTAGTAATACATACTCATTTGATAATTTATTTTTCCACTTTTCTAAATTAATTGGTGGAGCTAAGTAACAACCATTTTTATCATAATCATATTCTCTAAATGTTGGTGCATATAGTATAACCTTTTTATTACTTGGAATATTAAGTTTACTCTTTAATTCCATTATCTCTTTTGTAGAAACATTACATAACTCATCATTTCTTGGATAACCTGATAATACCAAAATACCCTTAGAATAGCCATAAACTCTAGAAAAATATTCAATATCAATATTACTTTGTGTATACATATAATTTACATGTGACAC
>CANQXC010000037.1 GCA_947627785.1 uncultured Clostridia bacterium
TATTCCTGCTAAACAATTTAATACCCTTGAATCTACTTTTCTTGTATATGTTTGTCCTGATACTGCAAATGTTTTTTCAAAGTCCATTTTTTCTGCTATTTTTTTATCTATTTGTTTTACTTTTTCTTCATCCTTGAACAATTTCATAAAGCTTTCACTTGTTCCTGTTGTACCTTTACAGCCTAATAGCTTTAAGTTTTGCTCTACAAATTCCAATTCTTTTAAATCTTCTAATAAATCTTGCATCCAAAGTGTTGCTCTTTTGCCAACAGTTGTTAGTTGTGCTGGTTGAAAATGTGTATATCCTAAGCAAGGAAGCCCTTTATATTTTTCTGCAAACCTTTTTAGATTGTTTATCACTATTATTATTCTTTTCTTTACTAGTTCTAAAGCTTGCTTCATTATTATTATGTCTGTATTATCAGTTACATAACATGAGGTAGCTCCTAAATGTATTATAGGTTTTGCAAGTGGACATTTCATTCCAAATTCATATACATGCGCCATTACATCATGTCTACATTCTTTTTCTCTTTTAGCTACTATATCATAATCTATGTTATCTACATTATTCTTCATCTCATCAATCTGTTCTTGTGATATATCTAATCCTAGTTCCTTCTCTGTTTCTGCTAATGCTATCCATAGCTTTCTCCATGTTGAATATTTAGTATTATTTGACCATAACTTGTTCATTTCTTTGCTTGCATATCTGCCACTTAACGGTGTTACATAAATGTCATTTTCCATTCATATCAATCCCTTCATTTTATTATTACTAATACTGTTTCTAATTTTCCAAAGTCCACTGATGGTTCTATTTTTACATATTCTTCTGTTATATTTGGAGCATCTATAATTTCTGTTAGCTTTCCTATTTTTAATCCCTTTGGATAAATACCACCAAGTCCAGAGGTCTCAACGTCATCATTTAATATTAAATCTGCATCTGCACTTATATATGTTCCTCTTAATTTGGTATTGTCACCTAACTCTCCTTTTACTATTATGTTATCTCTTGATATGTTCATTATTGCACTTACACTACTAGATGGATCTATTATTGTGATTACTTTTGCCGTATTTTCAGTTGCTGATATAACATGTCCAACTACTCCATTTTCAGCAACTACTGGCATATTCTCTTTAACACCTTGATTTGTTCCTACATTTATTACAATTACACTACTTAAATTACTTAAATCTCTATCTATTATATATGCTGGAACTGTAGAGTAAGAAATATATTGGTCTGTTAAATTTGCATATTCTCTTAATGTTTTGTTTTCTGCTTTTATTATTCCAAGTTCACTTAAATTTTTATTTAGTTCTTCGTTTTCTTGTTTTAATTTTTCATTCTCATCTTTTAAATTATTAATATTTTCAAAGAAGGAATTATTTCCCTCAATTTTATTTTTTAAATATGTTAACCCATTTTGAATTGGCATTACTAATTTGTTTGTAATTCCTTCAACCATAGAAAATTTGGATGTATCTATATTTGTAATTATCACTAAACCTGTTAATATTATAATTGTTATAAAAATTCCTATTGCACCTGTTTTATTATGCTTCTGCATATGTCCCTCCTGTTAACTTATGTAATATACGCATTATAGTTTGTGTTTAAAAGTAAAAATTATGAAATTATTATATTTTTTTATTAATCAGTTTATCTCCTTTTTCTTGAGTTTATTAAAACACTTTTTAATTTTTCTATATCTGCTAGTGTTTTTCCTGTTCCTCTTACTACACAATCTAATGGTTCTTGAGCTACATATACTGGCATTTCTATCTTTTTACTTATTAATTTATCTAAATTTTTTATTAATGCTCCTCCACCTGCAAGCATTACTCCTTTTTCTACTATGTCTGCTGCTAATTCTGGTGGTGTTTTCTCCAATGTTAGTTTTACTACATCTACAATTTCTGCTATTGAGTTTTGCATTGCTTGACCAATTTGCGTGGATGTTACTATTTCTGTTCTTGGATAACCTGTACTTAAGTCTCTTCCCTTTATTTCCATACTTAGTTCTGTCATAAGTGGCATTGCACAACCTATTGAAATTTTTACTTCTTCTGCTGTTGTTAATCCTATTAATAATCCTAATTCTTTTTTTATGTAATTTACTATATCTTCATCTATTTCGTCTCCTGCTGTTCTTATTGAATTGCTTATTACTATTCCACCTAATGAAATTACAGCAACTTCAGTAGTTCCTCCACCTATATCTACTATTATATTTCCCGTAGGCTCGGCAACATCTAAACCTGCACCTATGGCTGCTGCCATTGGTTCTTCTATTAAAAATACTTCCTTTGCACCAGCTCTTATAACAGATTCTTCTACTGCTCTTTCTTCTACTTCTGTTATTCCTGATGGTACTCCAACTACTACTCTTGGTCTTCCTGCATTATATCTTTGGCAAACTTTAGAAACTAAACTTTTAAGCATTGCCTGTGTTGCTACAAAGTCCGCTATTACTCCATCTTTTAATGGCCTTATTGCTTCTATATCTTTAGGCGTTCTCCCGTAGCATTTCTTTTGCTTCATGCCCTGTTGCAATTAATTCTTTTGTTTTTCTATCCATTGCGACCACTGATGGCTCTTTTAAAACTATACCTTTTCCTTTTATAGTTACTAAAGTATTTGCTGTTCCTAAATCTATACCTATATCTTTCCCTTTAAGACCAAATAAATTCATTACTATAACATCCTTTCTAAAAGCATAAACTATTTTATTTTTTTTGCAGTAGGCTTTTATATGTGCCATCACCTATTATTATATGGTCTAATAGTTTTATTCCCATTATTTCTGCTGCCTCATATACTCTATCTGTAACACCATAGTCCCCTTTGCTTGGATTTGTGTCTCCACTTGGATGATTATGCACTAAGATTATCTTTGGTGCCTGCATTCTTATTGCCTCTGCTAAAACATCTTTCGGTTCTATATAAGCAAAATTTGCCCCGCCTAAAGATATGCTTACTATTCTTAAAATTATGTTTTTGCTATTTAATATTACTACTTTTGCTATTTCTCTCTTTTCATACCTTAATTCTGGTATTAGTATCTCTGCTATATCTTCTGGACTTTTAATTACTTTTTTCTTGGTGTTTATTGGCCTTGCTATTCTTTTTGTTAATTCGCAAATTGCTTTTAGTTGGATGGCTTTCACTTTTCCAATTCCTTTTATTTGCATAAATTCTTCTATTGATAGTTCTTGTAAAAATCTTAAGCCTTCCTTATTTGTATTTTCTTTTAAATTTAAAATCTTTTGTGCTATTGATACAGATGACTGTTCTTTTGTTCCTGTTTTTATTATTATTGCTAATAATTCTGCATTTGATAAACTTTCTGCTCCATATGTTTCTAATTTTTCATATGGCCTTTCTGATAGGGGTAATTCTTTAATTTTCATACTTTTCCTTTCTTATCTTCCCCTATATTTTATATCTACACTTTTCTATAAACAAATATTGCTATCGCCATACCTATTATACTTGCAACATTTATTTTAAATGTTAGTCCAAATGTTAATGTTATTACATTTAAGTCTAATTCTATTGGTGATGTTAACCCAAAGCTTTCTCCATATGATAACCACCACAAGAAATCAACTTTAGAAGCAAGTTCTCCTAATAACCCTCCAATTACTAATCCTGATAATAAGAAGATTAATAGAATCCATATGTTTTTATCTCTTACTGCCATCTTTAGTTCCTCCTATTTTCGTTTAATACACTAATCTTATTTCTACCATTGTTAGTTTTTGATATTTACATAATTTGTTGAATAATGACTAACTTTCGACTTATTTATTATATATGTATTTACCATTTTTTTCAAGATATATGTTTATTTTTTATTAAATTTATGCTATAATTTTTTAAGCTAGATTTCACAAAGCTTTTTATTTAATAATATATTATATAAAGTTGCTTAATAATAAACATTTTTTCCATAATTTTATCATTTAAAATTATGGAATATGGTGATATAATTATATTATTAATATATGTGGAGGTACTTTTTAATGCGTATTGAAAAATTAAATGATAACAAGATTAGAATATTTTTAGATGTAGAAGATTTAAAAGAAAAGAATATAGATTTACATACTTTTATGTCTAATTCATTAGAGTCTCAAGATTTATTTTTAGATATGTTAAGCATGGCCGAAACTGAGGTTGGTTTTAAAACTCATAATTACAAATTAATTATAGAAGCTCTTGCTTCTTCTGATGGTAATTTCATTTTAACTATTACTAGAGTAAAACCTGAAGGACAATTAATTCCTAATTCTAATATACCAAAACCTAAAGTTAAAAGGCAGTCTATAACTCCTAACAAAGCAATATCTATTTATAAATTTAATACATTTGATGAATTTTGCGAGTTCTGTAATTATGTTAATACAAGCTCTTTAAGTAAATATATCCCTAAATTAAAGAACTCTTCTTTGATATTATATAAGGATAATTATTATCTTGTATTTAATAATTTGAAATTAAGCATTGTAGATTTAAAAAACTTTACATATTCGCTTTTAGAATTTGCTTCAAGAACTAAGAATGAAGAATTGTTTGAGAGAAAAATTAAAGAACATGGTAAGGTTATTATTGCCAAAAATGCAATTTTAACTTGTTTAAAATATTTTGAAAAATAAAAAAAGTTGTTTTATAATAAAAAACACAATAGATGCAATTAAATAAAATTGCATTTATTGTGAAATTTTTATGTTTTTCTTTTGAACTTATTGTAATCTATTTTTGCCCATCCTCTTGTATATAAGTACTATTTGTATTTGCTAATTCATCTGTGTCATTTAATGAATTTGCCAAATATCCCGCAAAGAAGCCTAATAAGAATACAACAATTACTACAATTATTGTTCTTATGCTTTCTTGTTTACTATATATTTCCTTATCATATACTTTCATACTTATCACTTCTCTCTTTTTATAATATATATTTTACTTCATTATATGATTTTTTGCAAGTCTATTGTTCTTTTTTTTATTTATTGATATAATACACATAACATCAAATTGTTTAATAGTTATTTAATTATTTATAATATTTTTACTATTTGCTAACGTATTAAATAGAATATTAATATTTTATGGGGTGATTTTATGTTTGATTTTTTTTATACATTTGAATTTCAAGCCGTAATTAAATTATTATTAGGATTTATTCTTGCTGGAATTATTGGCACTGAAAGACAAGCTCTTAACAAACCTGCTGGTTTTAAAACTCATTCTCTAATCGGTGTAAGCAGTGTTTTAATAATGCTTTGTGGGGAATATCTTAATAAACAATATGGTGCAGATGTTTCAAGACTTGCTTCACAATTATTACCTGGTATAGGCTTTATAGGTGCTGGTACTATTTTAAGGGATGGCTTTAATGTTAAAGGTTTAACAACTGCCGCAAGTTTACTAGCTGTTACATGTATCGGTTTAAGTATTGGCGCTGGCTTTTATCTTGGAGGAATTATAGCAACTATTTTTTGTTATTTTATATTATCACATTCTCACAGTTTTTTTGGTACTAATGTTGATACTACAAACGATAAAGATAATGATAACACAAAGCAAAATTAGTACATACAGTTTCTTAAATAACCCATAATCTTTTATGTGATTATGGGTTTTACTTATTATTTTACCCCGTTTTACTTATTATATCCCTTTTCATTTTATTCATTATCTTTTTTTCTAGTCTTGATATGTAACTTTGTGATATTCCGAAGCATATCTGCAACTTCCTTTTGGGTTTTTTCTACTCCACTTTTGAAGCCAAATCTTAATTCCATTATATCCTTTTCTCTTGAATTCAATTTTAATATTGCTGCTTTTAGCAATACTTTATCAACCTCATCTTCCATTGCTCTTGATGTAATATCATCATCTGTTCCTAGTATGTCTGATAATAATAGTTCATTTCCATCCCCATCTTGGTTTAACGGTTCATCTATTGATATTTCTCCTTTTGTTTTGTTGCTTCTCCTTAAATACATTAATATTTCATTTTCTATACAACGAGAAGCATATGTTGCAAGTTTTATATTCTTCCCTGTATTAAATGTATTTATTGCTTTCATTAACCCTATTGTACCTATTGATATTAGGTCTTCTATTCCTATTCCTGTATTTTCAAATTTTTTCGCTATATATACTACTAATCTTAAATTATGTTCTACTAAAACTTGTCTTGCTTCAAAATCATTTTCTTGTAATTTTTTTAGCATTTTTTCTTCCTCATCTGCTGGTAATGGTGGTGGCAATGTTTGGCTTCCAGCTATATAGAAGATGCTATCATCCTCCATATTTTCAGTATCAAAATACTTTTTTATTTTTAATTTTAAAATTTTTAAAATATCCATAAACTTCTCATTCCTTTCCTCATAAATTAAAGAACTTGACCTATCTATACACTTTTAATAATATCCATACCTACTAATCCCGAATATTTACCGTTTCTACTTAAATTTCCATTGTAAATACCTATAATTACATTCTTCAAATTATGGATTATATCTTGATAATTAATTTCTATTTCATCTATTTTTATACCTAAAAGCATTCCATTTTCCTTACCTAGTGATTTAAATGGTATTACCCTTATTTTAGAGGAATACTCTCCTAAATCTATATCTGCTCCATTTATTATGCTTGTAATGTTTTCAAGTATTGTAGAAGGGAAAATGTTATATAACTTTTCTTTCTCAATTACAACAACTGGTATTTTTGTAATAGGATCCTTTAGAAAATTGCCTGTATCTATTATTGCTGTTATATTTGCTTCTTTGCCATCTGAATTTATTTTTAAATTGCAATACATATCTTTTTTTGTTAATTTCCCTTTTATACTTTTAAATGATATTGTGATAATTATAAAGCCAACAATTCCCCCCATTAAAATCATTTTTATTGGATATGTACCTATTAAAACTCCATTTTGTAACATTATGTTTTTGGGATTTACAAAATATAGCAGTGCAAATGCCACCCCTCCAAATGTAAAAGATGTTAAATAAAATATTACTAAGTGTTTTGAAAATGATTTTAAATTTACTGGTTTGAATGCTATATAGATTATGGCGAATGATAAAATTAATTTTAAAAAAAAATTTGAATATATTTCTATATGTGAGACGTAAATTATTATTGCATAAATGCTTCCTATGGTACTGGCTATAAGGTTTCTTAATATTTTTACTGGTGTCTTTATAATTATCGATGTTGCAAGTAATATTATACAGTTCATAAATATGTTCTCTAAAAAAACTATGTCTATATATAGAGTCATTTTCTTACCTCGCAAATATTGTACTACTTCTACTCTGCAAAGTCTGTCAATTCGTGAGTACGAAAAAAAGAAATAATCTACTTTTATAGACTATTTCTTTTTTTATTTATGTAATTTCTTTTTTATTATACTTTATTTCCTTTTTTTCTTAGGAATGATGGAATGTCTAAATCATTCTGTCCTTGTGCATCTGTCTTGCTATCTTGACTTGTTGGTATTGAATTTATTTTTTTATTCCATGTGTTGTTTACAAGGTTTTCTACACCGATTGTAGAAATGTTTTCTTCTTTTTCAAAACCTGTTGCTATAACTGTTATTTGTATTTCATCTCCTAAACTTTCATCTGTTACAACACCAAAGATTATGTTTGCCTCTGGGTCAACACTGCGTTGAACTAATTCTGCTGCTGTATTTGCTTCTTGTAATCCTAAATCTGTTCCACCTGTAATATTTATAATTACTCCTCTTGCTCCTTCTATTGATGTTTCTAATAATGGACTTTGGATTGCTTCTTTTGCAGCATCTTCTGCTCTATTTTCTCCACTTGCTCTACCAATACCCATATGTGCCATTCCTGTGTTTAACATTATTGTTTTTACATCTGCAAAGTCTAAGTTGATTAATCCTGGTACTGATATTAAATCTGATATTCCTTGAACACCTTGTCTTAAAACATCATCTGCCATTTTGAATGCTTCTACTATTGACGTTTTTCTATCTATAATTTGTAATAATTTATCATTTGGAATTACTACTAATGTATCTACTCTTTCTTTTAAATTTTGTATTCCTCTTTCTGCTTGTGTAAGTCTTTTTTTACCCTCAAAGGTAAATGGTTTTGTAACAACTCCTATTGTTAATATTCCAAGTTCTTTTGCAGTTGCTGCAACTATTGGAGCTGCTCCTGTACCTGTTCCACCACCCATGCCTGATGTAACAAATACCATATCTGCACCACGTAGAACCTCTGCTATTTCAGATTTACTTTCTTCTGCTGCTTGTGCACCAATATCAGGATTTGCTCCAGCTCCTAATCCTCTGGTTATTTTTTCTCCTATTTGTATGCGTGTACTTGCTTTTGATACTTGAAGAGCTTGTCTATCTGTATTTACTGCTATAAATTCTACCCCTTTTATTCCAGATTCAATCATTCTATTTATAGCATTATTTCCTGCCCCTCCTACTCCTATTACTTTTATTAATGCTGTTCCATCCATCATGTAATTGTTTTCTTCATATTCTGATTCCATCATAATGCAAATTCCTCCCTTTTATTTATATTTAAAA
>CANQXC010000038.1 GCA_947627785.1 uncultured Clostridia bacterium
TCAAATTCTTCTGCTACTTCTAATATAACTTTTTTAGCATTTTTCATTGCTTCTGCTTGTTGAGCTTTATGTTCAAAAAGATAAGCTTGTAAATCTAATGGTCCAATTGCTATTGGTTCTTTATCATTTAATAAATAATGCTCTGGTTTATATGTTCCAACAAATTTCTTTACAAATTCATCTTCTTCTAATTCAATGTTTTCAATTGAATGTGATGTTATAAATCCATCTTGACATACCATTAATGGTAATCTTACATTTGGATTTTCTGCTATTCTATGAGCCATAAGTAAGTTATCATATGCTTCTTGGTTATTTTCTGAAAATAACATAACCCATCCGGCATCTCTTACTCCCATTGCGTCTGAATGGTCATTGTGAATATTTAATGGTCCTGATACTGCTCTATTTACTAATGACATTACTATTGGTAATCTTAAACTTGAAGCTATGTATATCATTTCCCACATTAATGATAATCCATTTGCAGAAGTTGCTGTCATTGCTCTTCCTCCTGCTGCTTCTGCACCTATACATGCACTCATTGCACTATGTTCACTTTCTACTGCCACAAATTCTGTATCTACTACACCATTACTTACAAATGTAGAAAAATATTGTGGTATTTCTGTTGATGGTGTTATTGGAAATGCTGCTACAACATCTGGATTTATTTGTTTCATAGCTATTGCTGCTGCTTCATTTCCGCTTAAACGTTCTCTAATTGACATAATTTTTCTCTCCTTCTATTTATTATTTTATTTAACTTTTTACTCCATTGCAATTGCATTGAAAGGACATACTTTAGCACAAACGCCACATCCTTTGCAATAATCATAATCAAAGTCTTCTCTTTTTTGTTCTTTATTTACTGGAATTGCATTATCTGGGCAAACTGGAAAACATAAGCCACATTGTTTGCATTTTTCTTTTAAGTATATTGGTTTTGTACTTCTCCAATCACCTGTTTTAAATTCTCTTGCATTTCCTGATGTATAAATTGTTCCACCTTCTGTTAATTTATCCATTGGTGTTTTTGCATTAATATCTGTCATACTCTTTCTACCTCCTTTAAAGCCATTTCTAATGCTTTCATGTTGCCTTCTATTACTTCTGGTTTCTTAGCAAATTTGTGTTTAAATGAACCTTGCATATCATTTAAAAATTCTTCATCAGTCATTATTTTACTTACTTTTACAATTGCTGCAAGCATTGGTGTATTTGGAAAATATTTTCCAAGTGCTTCTATTGATATTTTTCTTGCATCAATTTTATATATTTCTCCTTCATATCCTTTTAAATGTTTTTTTAAATATTCACTATCCTTTGTTGTGTTAATTACTATTGCACCAGTCTTTTTAAGTCCTGCTGTTACATCTACACTCTCTAAAAGTGTATCATCAACAACTACTACATAATCTGGTTCATAAATGTTACTATGTACTGTTATTGGTTTTGTACTAATTCTGTTATATGCTGTTATTGGAGCTCCCATTCTTTCTGGTCCATATTCTGGAAAACCTTGTATGTATTTTCCTGTGTTAAATGCTGCATCTGCTAATAATAATGATGCTGTTTTTGCTCCTTGTCCTCCACGTCCATGCCATCTAATTTCGATTAAATCGTTCATTAAAATAAACCTCCTCTTAAGAACATCTTTTTACTGATACAGTATATATCTAATCAAATTAAATGTCAATAGATTTAAGTAAAGTAAGCTAAAAATTAAAATGCCATTTGATTCTTAGATTATTAATACAATTTTATTTTGTGTTAATAGTCAAAATCAAATGACATTCTTTGTATACAATTATACTTTTTAATTATTCTTCTTTAATATATTCTCCATCTATTCCATTTAGAATTCCATCTTCTATTGTTGTACTTGCTTCTACCTTTATTCCATTTGCTGTTTTTTCTATAATTATTTTTTCCTGATCTCCAAATGACTCTTTATTAAATGTTATCTTTTTGTCTGTGTATTTATCTGTATAATTAGCGTAAAGATAACCTCCGTCTATATTTATTCTTACAAAATCATCATATGATTCTGCCAAAACAATAGTTATTTCTCCATTTACATATACACCATTCCATCCTAAAAATCTGTAGTCTTGTTTTACATAATTGCCATTAATATCATTTAGAAAACTTTCGTCATTATCAGAGCTTGCTTCTAATTCTATTCCTTCATCTGTATATGTGATTTTTATATTTTCTTTATATGTTATTACCTCACCGCCTTCAAATTCAGTCTCTTCATCTTCATATACTATTTCTTCCATGTCTTCAGTTATATAAGTATCAAAAGATGTTCCTCTCATCTGATTTCCATTTAATGAAGAAATATCAATACATAAGCTATTTACTGCATCTCTATATATACTTACAGTAACTCCATCTTCATTTTCATATTTACCAACCCATTTATATATTCCTTCTTTGACTTCACTATTATCTTTTTGAGTATCATTGTTACCTTTATCATCATCCTTTTCTCCTCCTGTACTATTTCCAGCTGATACAGGATTTTCATCCACTTCTCCTTGTGCTAAACTTGTCTGTTCTTTTCTGTCCTTATAATCTCCTGTAATAACTATTATTTCAAAAGTAATTAAAACTAATACTATTAATATTATTATTCCAAGTATTACACTTATTAATGCTATTCCTTTTTTTTCTTTCATAAATATCACTTTCCTCTTTTCTTTTATTTATATCTCTAACTAAAATAATTGTCAATAGATTTATATAAATTTAAGTATCTTAATTGACCTCATATATAATCTAGTGTTATAATTAATTTTATAAAAAGGAGATTTTTATGTTAGATGATTTTTTAATACCTGATGATAAGCGTGTTACAATTGATTTACACGATATGGAATTATTAGAAGCACGTTATTATTTAGATAAATTGTTTGAAACTCTGCCAGATGATATTTTAGAGGTTGTTGTAATCCATGGATATCGTAAAGTACAAGTTCTATTGAATATGGTTAGGAAAGAATTTAAACATCCTAGGATTAAACAAAAAGTAATCCCTCTTAATAAAGGAATTACTCTATTTTTAGTTTAATTCTTTACTTAACGTTTCTAAATCTGGATCTGATAAAATCTCATCATATATGCTTATTTTTCCCATATTATTAATTTCTTGAGCTGTGTATCCCATTTCTTTTAGTTCCTCTGTTGTATAATTTGTTACAATACTATATCTATTATTTTCTTTTACTATTTTTACTAAGATTTTATTTAATATTCCTGCTTTAGTTTTTATTATATAGCTTAATCCATTTTCATATATAATGCTTGTGTTTGGTACTCTTAATCCGCTTCTCTCCCACCAAATTAAATCTAATGATATCTTTCTATAATTTGTTAATTCTTCTACTCCTTGAGATATTTTTAATATCAATAATATATTTTCTTCATTTTCTTTCTTTATGTACATTATCTCTGCTGGTATCTCTTGATTTGATGATAACCTTATCTTTATATTATCTCCAACTTGTGCGTTTTTTGCATCATTTGTATCTGTTGTTACTGCTATATAACATTCAAAATTATTAATAACTTTTCCTATTGTTTCACTTGTTGTTACTATTTGACCTGTGGTTAAATTTAAATTCTGAAGCATTTCTGTACTTATACTTTCAAAATTATCTGGTGTTAAAATTGATTCTAATCCATCAACCCTATATGAAACTATCCCTCCTATAGGTGATTTTTCATATCTTGAATTATTTTTTAATTGCATTTCTATATTTATTCTCTCATTTATTAAATTATTTATATATGAACCTGCTGGACTTAGCTCTCCTGATATTCTTGCTTTCTTCTCAATATAACTAATTATATCTGCTTTATATTCTCTTATCTCTTGTATATTATTTTTATTTTGTATACCATTTATTTTTGCTTCTATTTGATTGTCTAGCGCTTTTATATCACTAGAAGGTATTGGCGCTTTGCCTTCTAATGCAGTTTGTATTTGTGTATTTAATTCATTTATTTTATCATTTAATTCTTGTTCATTTGTAGCTTCATATCTGAATATTTCCTCTCCTGCTGCAACTCTTTCTCCTTCATTCTTTATTTGAACTAACTTTAAACCATTTTCTGGAGTTTGTATTATTTTTTCATCTCTTATAACATATCCTATTAAACTTTCCTCTTGATATATTTTGCCTTTTTCTACTAGAAAAGAATCTGTTGGATTTATAGCTAAACTTACAATATGATATATGCAAAAAATTATTGCAAATAATATTATAGATAGCAAAGTTACTTGAAATACATTTTGTCTTATTTTATTTAATTTTTCGTTATTTTTTTTCTTCTTTTTTTCTTTAGTCTTAGACTTTGCCATGCTATAAAAAACTCCTTTCTTAAAATATAAATTATTCTTGCAACATTATATTTATATTCTCACTAATATCTTTTTCTCCATCTAACCATATTGTTTCTTTATTCTTCCTAAACCATGTTAACTGTCTTTTTGCATAATGCCTTGTTTCTTTTTTTATTTTTTCTATCATTTCTTCTTTTGTTAATTTATTTTCTAGATATTCTACTACCTCTTTATAACCTAAACCTTGCATTGCTGTTGGAAATTTTTTATATTTTTGCAAAATGTTTTGTACCTCTTCTACTAAGCCATCTTTAATCATTTTGTCTACTCTTTTTTCTATTACCTCATACAATTTCTCTCTAGGCATTACTATTGCAAATACTTTATAGTTATATTTTATTTCATTTTTTCTTGATTCTTTCTCCTGCTCAGTTTTTGTTTTTCCTGTTTTATGATAGATTTCTAAAACTCTTATAATTCTTTTCTTATCATTTATACTTATTTTTTCCATTGCTTTTGGGTCTATTATTTTAGCTTCTTCATACAATTTTTTTAATCCATCATTTTCTGCAATTTCATTTAATTTTTCCCTATATTCTATATCTACTTTTTCATCCTGAAATTCTATTCCATATATTAAACTATCTATGTATAGACCCGTTCCACCTACAATTATTGGAATTTTACCTCTTTTTAAAATTTCTTCTATTGCTTTTTCCGCATCTTTTTTAAAGCTTGAAACACTATATCTTTCCTCTGGTGATACACAATCTACCATATAATGTTTTATTCCTTGCATTTCATCTATAGTTATCTTAGCTGTACCTATGTTCATATCCCTATATATTTGCATAGAGTCTGCTGATATTATCTCGCCATCTATTCTCTTGGCAAGTTCTACTGCTAATTTACTTTTACCTGAAGCAGTTGGTCCTCCAATTACATATACAGTTGGTTTTAGATTTTTCATATTCTAAAGTTTACTTTCTCCTATTAAATTTTCTTTCTAAATCCATCTTGTCCATCTTTATCGCTGTTGGCCTTCCATGTGGACATGTAAATGGATTTGGAAGCACTAATAATTTTTTCATTAAATTATCTACTTCATCTTTTTCTAGACTCATATTTGCTTTAACAGCTGCTTTACATGCAATTGTTGCTATAAATTTATCTTCTTTTTCTTGCTTTGCTGTTATTGCAACTGTATCTATTGTATCTAATATTTCTAAGAATAATTCTTTTGTATCCATATCCATACAAATTGCTGGAACACCTATTAATCTAATAGTATTTTCTCCAAATTCTTCCAACATAAATCCTGCTTTTTTAAATAAATCTAAATTTTCCTTTACTATTGATTTTTCTTTATGAGATAATGTAATTATATCTGGTAATAACATTATTTGAGATTCTTTTTCTGCATCTTTATAGTAATTTTCTTTTATTTGCTCATATAATATTCTTTCATGTGCAGCATGTTGGTCTATGATATACATTTCATTTCCCATTTCAATAATTATGTATGTTGAAAATACTGAACCACAATATTTATATGGAGGTATTTCAGAGTAATCTTCTTCATCTTCAAACACTGATATGTTTTTTGAATCTGCATAAGAAATATTTGTTATTTTCTCCACATTTTCTTTTTCTTCATCTCTTTTTACCCCAAATGTTTCACTATACATTTTGTCAAATGATAAGTTCTTTTCTTCCTCTGTTTTATCTTCTTTATATCCTTCATTACTTTTATATGCAAATATTTCCTCTATTGCGTTTTGTTCTACATTTTCTTCTATATCATTATTTTTCTTTTTAAATATACCAAAAAGGCCTCCTGTTCTTGTTGTTTCTTTAGGCTTTTCTGGCACAATTTCTATTCTTTTTGTTGCTTGTTCTTCTATACTAGAAATCTTATTTTCTTCTATTGGAATAAGTGGTTCTATTCTTGGTTCTTCATCTTGTTTTTCAAATATATTTTTATCTATTTCTTGTTCTTGATTTATGTTTTCATTCTTATTTTGTTCTAATGTGTAACTATTATCAACTGTTATATTTGTTTTTTGTATATATCCTATATTTTGTTCTACATTTGTTTTTTCTTTTTCTGTATTTTTTATTAAATCACCTTTTAAAAGTCCTTCTCTTATAGCATGATATACCGCTTTAAAGACTTTTTGTTCCTCCTGAAATCTTATTTCTAATTTTGTAGGATGCACATTTACATCTATTAATTTAGGCTCTATTTGTATATTTAATATTAAAAATCCGAATTTTCCTATTGGTAAAAGCCCTTTAAACGCTTGTTCTGCTCCTGCTGATAATGTTTTATCTTTTATGTATCTTTTATTTACAAAGAATAACTGATATGACCTATTTCCTCTAGCTATTTCTGGTTTTCCAATTACTCCTGTTATTCCTATATTTTCATATTCATAATCTATATCTATTAATCCATCAATAATTTCTTTACCATATATGTTATATATTGCTGTTTTTAATTCTCCATTCCCATTAGTTTTTAAGATTGTTTTGTTCTCATTTGATAATCTTATTGCTATATTTGGATTTGCTAAAGCAATTCTTTTTACAGTATCTTCTATGTAACCTAATTCTGTATAATCTTTTTTCAAAAATTTATATCTAACTGGCGTATTATAGAACAAATTGCTTATAGTTATTGTTGTGCCTCTTTGCGCACCAATCTCTTCTTGCTCTATTATTTCTCCTCCTTCTAATACTATCTTATTTCCTGTAAAATCCTCTTCAGTTTTCGTAACTACCTCTACATGTGCTATTGCAGCAATACTTGCTAAAGCCTCTCCTCTAAAACCCATGGATTTCACATTTTCTAAATCATCTGCTGTTCGTATTTTACTTGTTGCATGTCTTTCAAATGCAAAGCTTAGATCATCCTTAGCTATTCCAGAGCCGTTATCTATAATTTTTATTTGTTTTATTCCTCCATTTTTTACCTCTATACTTACACTAGTTGCTCCTGCATCTATTGAATTTTCTAATAGCTCTTTAACAACTGAAGAAGGTCTTTCTATAACTTCTCCTGCCGCTATTTGATTTATTGTTAAATCATCTAATAAAACTATTTTTCCCATATTTAATCCCTCTCACTTTTATAATACCAATGCTTATTCATATATTTTTCTAGTGTAAACCTTTTTCTACATAATATTTGTTTTCGCCTCTCTTCACACCCTGTAGACTTATTATTTCTCTATTAGAAAAGTTTACTACTATATCATCTCGAACGTCTTGTACTCCTAATTGTGTTTCTATATCTTCTGGTGAAAAGTATCTTAATAGAGGTTCATCTACATCATTTGTTTCTATAAAATTGTTTGATGAATTATCTTCATCAATTATTTGTTGTAATATTCCTTTGATTTCGTCTGTCATTTCTAAACCAGGTATCTCCTCTTTTTCTTCCACTATTATATCAACTTTTTTTTGAATCATCTTCATATTTGCTTCAAATCTTGCTACTCTTGATTTCTGAAATGTATCTGATCCTTGTGTTATTACAAAGCCAGAAAATATTATTAGCAGTATTATTATTATTATAACAGTTACTAATGTTACTCCTCTTTCATTATTCACTATCTTCATCCCCTAGTTTATTATTTTTACATTTATTCTATCATATTGAATTTTCTTTTTCAATAATTTTATTGACTTTTTTATTATATGTGATAAAATTATATTGATGCGGGTATAATTTAGTGGTAGAATTCCATGCTTCCGACCTGGTAGCGAGGGTTCGATTCCCTCTACCCGCTCCATTAAGCCTGTCTATTACTGGATAATGTGGTACGTACTGAAAATAAAACTAAAAAAATACCATTCCTTT
>CANQXC010000039.1 GCA_947627785.1 uncultured Clostridia bacterium
AGTTAAAATATGGAGCATTTCCAATCTATTATTATTATCGTAATAGAGAGGGAAGTATAATGGCAACTCCTAATATAAAGAGATGCAAAGATATGTATAAAATGTTATATCATTTAATGGAATTATATGAAACAACTCCTAAAGAATTACAACCTTATTTATTAAGTTTTATAAACAATGAGACAAAAAGTCTACCTATGAGAGTTAATGCTGTTTTAGCATCATTAGAAGATGGTGGAAAGACACCTGTGTTTCCAAAAAGAAATTATAAATTTACAAATAATAAGGAGAAATTATGTATTTAGTAGTAGGACTTGGAAATCCAGATGCAGAATACGAAAATACAAGACATAATATGGGTTTTAATGTTATAGATAAAATAGCAAAAGACTGTGATATAAGAATTTCACAGTCTAAATTTAAGGGAATGTATACAGTAGAAAATATATATGAAAAAAAAGTTATTTTCTTAAAACCACAAACATATATGAACTCAAGTGGAGAAAGTGTAATAGAATTTAAAAATTTTTACAAAATTCCAAATGAAAATATTATTGTAATATATGATGATATAGACATAGAACCTGGTACAATTAGAATAAGAAAAAAGGGAAGCCCACGGTACACATAATGGAATGAAATCAGTAACACATTATTTACAAACGGATAACTTTATAAGGATAAGAGTAGGAATAGGAAAACCAGAATATAAAGATGATTTGATAAATTATGTAATAGGTCCTATAGAACCAGAAGAAAAAACAATTCTTCAAAAAGGTGTTAATAAAGCAGCAGAAGCTGTTCTGGAAATATTAAATAATGGTATAGATATAGCAATGAATAAATTCAATGGAAAGGAAAGTTAAAAGTGCTAGAGTTATTAATAAATAAAGAAAATAATCTAAAGACAATAATGTTAGTAGAAAATGGTATTTTGCTTGAAAAGCATGAAGAGCATGAACATCAAGAAAGATTAGAAGGAAATATATATCTAGGAAAAGTTGTAAATGTATTAAAAGGTATGGGATCAGCCTTTATTGATATAGGTGAAGCAAGGCACAGTTTAATAAGAGTACAAGATGTACTACCTAAAGTAGATATAACTAAAGAGCCACTTGAACAAAAGCCAATTGAAAAGCTAATAAAACAAGGTGATAATATTTTAATACAAATAAAGAAGGATGGAACAGCAAGTAAAGGAGCAAAAGTTAGTACTCATATTAATTTGCCTGGAAGATTTGTAGTAATAATGCCAGAAACAGAAATTGTAACAATATCACAAAAAATAGAGAATAACCAAAAAAGAAAAGAATTAATGGATATTGTTAAGAAAAACTTACCAGAAAATATGGGGGCAATAATTAGAACATCAAGTGAGAATGTAACAGAAAAAGAAATAAAACAAGAAATATCAGACTTATGTAAAAAATGGAAAGAAATAAAAGACAAAGAAAAACAATGTGAAGAGGCCCCAGTGCTTTTATATAACAATAAAGCATTACTTAGAAGAACATTAATAGACATACTAGATAGAGGTTTAGATAAGATAATAGTAAATGATGAAGAAGTATATAAAGAGATAGAAGAGCTTCTTGGAGAAATAAAAGATGTAAAATTGGAATTAAAGAAAGAGAATCTATTTTCTATGTACACATTATCAGAACAAATAGAACAAATAGAAAAGAGAAAAATATGGCTAAAATGTGGTGGATTTATAACAATAGATAGAACAGAAGCATTAACAGCAATAGATGTAAACACAGGTAAATATACTGGAAAAAAAGATTTGGAAGAAACAATTTACAAAGTAAATAGTGAAGCGACAATAGAAATTGCAAAACAGTTAAGATTAAGAGATATAGGAGGAATAATAATAATTGATTATATAGATATGCATAAAGATGAAAATAAAACTCAGATAGAGCAACTATTAAAGACACAATTGAAAAAAGATAGAGCAAAAACACAAGTTTCAGGTTTTACAAAGCTAAATTTATTAGAGATGACAAGAAAAAATATGTGCAATAATGATTATTATACAGAATAAATTTGATTGGATTTATATTTTGCAAGTTAAATTAAAATAAATGTATTAATAAAAAATATTTAATTATAAGAAATTTTGAAGGGAATGAAAATATTTGAAGGTAGGATTTATTTCATTAGGATGTTCTAAAAATCTAGTAGATACTGAGATGACAATTGGATTATTTAAAGAACATAAATATACTATAGTAAATAATATAAATGAAGCGGAAATAGTTGTAGTAAATACTTGTGGCTTTATAGAAAGTGCAAAAGAGGAAGCCATAAATACTATCTTAGAAATGGCAGAATATAAAGAAAAAGGAATCTGTAAATATTTAATTGCAATGGGATGTTTAGTTGAAAGATATGAGAAAGAATTAAAAAAGGCAATCCCAGAAGTAGATTTATTCATACCAATCAAAGATTATGATAAAATGTGGGAGAAGATAGAAAAATTAGTAAATGATAGCACACAGACTTTAAGCACAAACACTTTAGATTATATGCAAAGAGTAATAACTACTGGAAGTAAAACAACATATTTAAAGATAGCAGAAGGGTGTAGTAATAGATGCACATATTGTGCCATACCATACATAAGAGGTGCATACATTAGTAGACCATTTGAAGATATTATAAAAGAGGCAAAGGAATTATCTAAAAATGGCTATGAAGAAATAATAGTAATTGCACAAGATACCACAAAATATGGAATAGATTTATATGGTAAACCTAGACTCCCAGAGTTACTAAATGAACTTAGCAAAATAGAAGGTATAAAATGGATAAGATTTTTATATGCATATCCAGAAAGTATAACAGACGAATTAATTGATGTTGTGAAAAATAATGATAAGATATGTAAATATTTTGATATACCAATACAACATATATCTAATTCAGTTTTAAAAAGAATGAATAGAAAAAGCAATAAAAAAGAAATAGAAGAATTAATAGAAAAAATTAAAAAAGAAATTCCAGAAGTAATTTTGAGAACTTCATTAATAGTAGGTTTCCCTGGTGAAACTGAAAAAGATTTTGAGGAGCTATATAATTTTGTTGCAGAAGCTAATTTTGATAAATTAGGAGTGTTTAAATATTCAAAGGAAGATGGAACACCAGCAGCAAAGTTACCAGAACAAATACATTATAAAACTAAAATAAAAAGACATAATGCAATAATGAACCTAGCAAAAGAAATTTCAAGAAAAAAATTAACAGAAAAAATAGGCAAAGAATATGTAGTATTAATAGAAAATCAAACATTTGATGGTAAATATTATGTTGGAAGAACATATATGGATATACCTGAAGAAGATGGTTTATTATACATACCAAATACAAAATCAAATTTAGAAAATACATGGGTTAGAGCAAAAATAACAGATGTAAGAGATTATGATTTAGTTGGAGAGCTAGTCAATAAATAATATACACTATTTTACTGAAAGGAGAGAAAATATGGCAAATAAAGTAGAACCAAGAACTTTACCGGGTTTTATGGAATTATTACCAAATGATCAGGTTAAGTTTAATCAAATGATACAAATTATTCAAAATTCTTATGAACGCTTTGGATTTCTTCCATTAGATACACCAGTTATAGAATTATCAGAAGTGCTTCTAGCAAAAGCTGGTGGAGAAACTGAAAAACAAATTTATCGTTTTACAAAAGGTGATTCTGACTTATCTTTAAGATTTGACCTTACAGTACCACTTGCAAAGTATGTTGCAGAATACTATAATGATTTAACATTCCCATTTAAAAGATACCAGATAGGCAAGGTATACCGTGGAGAAAAAGCTCAGAAAGGTAGATACCGTGAATTTTATCAATGTGATATTGATATTATAGGAGATGGAGAGCTTAGTATTATAAATGATGCACAAATACCAAGCATTATCTATAATACATTTAAAGAATTAGGTTTTGATAATTTTACAATTTGTATTAACAATAGAAAAATTCTTAATGGATTATTTAAATCTCTTAATTTATCTGATAAAGCAACAGATATTTTGCGTATAATTGATAAAATTGAAAAAATTGGTGCAGATGCTGTTAAAGGTGAGCTTAAAACTATTGATATTAGTAGCCAAGCAATAGATACAATTATTAATTTTGTTTCTATAGATGGAAATGTTGATGAAAAAATATCTAAATTAAAAGAACTAAACATATCTGATGATACATTTAATGAAGGAGTACAAGAACTTTCAGATGTAATAAAATATATTAGGTTTTTAAAAGTTCCAGAAGGATACTTTACTGTTGATCTTAAAATTGCAAGAGGATTAGATTATTATACAGGAACAGTATATGAAACGTTTTTGAATGATTATAGAAAGATTGGCAGTGTTTGTTCTGGTGGACGTTATGATAACCTTGCGGAATACTATACAGATAAGAAATTACCAGGAGTTGGCATTTCTATAGGCTTAACAAGACTATTTTATCAATTAAGCCAGATGGATGCTATTAAAGTTGATAAACAATCTATTGCTGATGTTTTAATTATTCCAATGGATTCAGAATTTGAAGAATGTATGAAACTTGCAAGTACATTGAGAATGCAAGCAAATATTAATACAGATATTTATTTTGATGATGCCAAAATGAAGAAAAAGATGAAATATGCTGATAAATGGAATATTCCATTCGTCATTATTATTGGTGAAGATGAGAGAAACACTGGATTATACACATTAAAGAATATGAAAACAGGAGAACAATTAAAACTTTCTGCTCAAGATGTAATAGCAACAATTAAAAAAGTATAGATTAAAAAGTGTATAAGTATTACATATAACACAAAAAGAAATATTAGTGAGGAATAATAAATATTAAGAAAATGGCAGGTAGATGAAAATTCTATCTGCTTGTATTATTGTGAAACAACAAGGTTCCTGGGCACCCACCCACAATCTTTGACTTAAGATGGTGGGTAGGGTTCTTATTGCTAAGATTTAATAAAAGTTTGCAGGAAAAGATTTTTTTAATGTTACAATTTTGTCAGGTTATTTTTTTTACTTTATGTTATAATTACTTTATTGAAGAGATTAATAAGATTAAAATTTTCACAATTATTGTAAGAAATAAGTAGAAAGATAAGGTGATAATAATGAAAATATTAAAAGTAATAATGCGTGTAGTATTAATTGTATTAATAAGTATAGGTTTACTAATAGTTCATAGTGGGTATAAAATGTATAAAGATGCTTTAGAACAAATTTCTTTAGAAGAAAAAGTACAATCAATTAGAGAAAAGGAAAATTATGCTAAATTAGAAGAAATACCAAAAATGTATATAAATGCAGTAATATCTGTTGAAGACCATAGGTTTTATAAGCATAAAGGAATTGATATAATTGCCATAGGAAGAGCAGTTGTAAATGACATAAAATCTATGGAATTTGTTGAAGGAGGTAGCACCATTACTCAACAATTAGCCAAGAACATGTATTTTACTCAAGATAAAAAATTAAATAGAAAAATTGCAGAAACATTTATGGCATCTGCTATTGAAAAGGAATATGATAAAGATGAAATACTAGAATTGTATTTTAATACAAGCTATTATGGCGACGGATATGATACAGTGAAAGAAGCATGTAGAGGATATTTTAATAAAGAATTAAACGAAATCACAGATTATGAGAGTATTTTACTAGCTGGAATACCAAATGCTCCTTCAGTATATGCACCAACAAAAAATCCAGATTTAGCAGAGCAAAGACAAAAGCAAGTGATGGATAAAATGATTAAATATGGTTATTTAACAGAAGAAGAAGCATATAATATTGTTAATAATATTTAAATTTGAATGAATTAAGTTAAAAAAGTTCCAAATGGAACTTTTTTATTGAACTATTTTACAAACAAGTGTTTACAAATACATATAAAAATGATATAATACTTAAAGGGAGAAGGTGAACATCACTTGAGAATTTATTGTTGTATAGATTTAAAAAGTTTTTATGCTTCTGTTGAATGTAGAGAAAGAAACTTAGACCCTTTAAAAACAAATTTAGTTGTAGCAGATGAATCAAGAACTGAAAAAACAATATGCCTTGCAGTTAGTCCTTCATTAAAAGCGTATGGAATTCATGGTAGAGCTAGACTATTTGAAGTTGTTCAAAAAGTAAATGAAATAAATTATAAAAGAAAATTATTGGCTAAAAACCATGAATTTGAAGATTCATCTTATGATGATATAGAATTAAAAAATAATCCTAATTTAAAATTAGATTATATAATTGCAATGCCTCAAATGGCAAAATATATGAAATATAGTACATCTATATACAATATTTATTTAAAATATGTTTCTTCTTTAGATATATATCCATATTCTATTGATGAAGTTTTTGTTGATATTACAGATTACTTAAAAACATTTAAAATGACACCTAGACAAATGGTAACAAAAATGATATATGATGTATTTGATACAACAGGAATAACAGCTACAGCAGGAATAGGAACGAATATGTATTTAGCAAAAATTGCAATGGATATAGGTGCAAAACACATAAAACCAGATAAAAAGGGTGTAAGAATTGCAGAACTTGATGAAATGAAATATAGAAAATTATTGTGGAATCATATGCCTATAACAGATTTTTGGAGAGTAGGAAAGGGATATGCTAAAAGATTAGAAAAGTATAATATGTTTACAATGGGAGATGTAGCAAGATGTTCAGTAAAAAACGAAGAATTATTATATAAAATATTTGGAATAAATGCAGAACTTTTAATAGACCATGCTTGGGGATATGAACCTTGCACAATGAAAGATGTAAAAAATTTTAGACCTGCAACAAATAGTTTAAGCTCAGGACAAGTATTACATTGCCCTTATGATTATAAGCAAACAAAACTAATTGTAAAAGAAATGACAGATTTATTGGTATTGGAAATAGTAGATAAGCATTTAGTTACAAATCAGCTTGTTTTAACAATAGGATATGATGTAGAAAATTTAACTAATTCATCAATAAATAAATTATATAATGGAGAAATAACAACAGATAGATATGGAAGAAAAATTCCAAAACACGCACATGGAACCATTAATTTAGAAGAAATGACATCATCTACAAAAATAATTTTAGATGCAATAGAAAAATTATATGATAGAATTATAAATAAAGATTTATTGGTTAGAAGAGTAAATGTAGTAGCAAATAATTTAGTAAATGAAGACAAAATAAATACTCAAACACAAAATGAGCAAATTAGTTTGTTTGTTGATTATGAAGAAAAAGAGAAAGAAAAGGTAAAAAGAGAAAAGGAAAATAATTTACAACATGCAATAATAGATATAAAGAAAAAATATGGTAAAAATGCGGTTTTAAAAGGAATGAATTTAGAAAAAGATGGAACAACAATAGAAAGAAATTCTCAAATTGGAGGACATAGAGAATAGAAAGGGATTTAAAATTATGGAAGATTATGATGATATTATAAATTTACCACACCATGTATCTAAAACACATCCACGACTTAGTATGGAACAAAGGGCAGCACAATTTGCACCTTTTGCTGCTTTAACTGGATATGAGGATGAAATAGAAGAGACAGTAAGAATAGTAGATGGAAAAATGGAAGATTAAGTAAGTGAAAAAAATCTTTATATGAAAACTAGTATTATTTATATTATAATGATATAATAATAAATATTAAAAAATAAAAGGAGAAAAAATACCATATATATGTATAGGCGAAACAGACGAACAATATGGAAAAGGTATTACAGGAATAATGATTATAACAGAAGAAAATTTTTCTATTGATAACGTAAGTATTGAAGAAAATTAGAAATGAGAATTAAGACGTTTAATTATTCCTCAATTTATATTAAACTTAGACTATTGAACAAAGTACCAAAAATATTTTGTTCAATAGTCTTCATTTTGGAGAATATTATCTTACTATCTTAAATGGTGATGATGAAAAACAACTTAACTATCATCTTAAAAATAATTGTGATATACTCTGGGTAGGCATC
>CANQXC010000040.1 GCA_947627785.1 uncultured Clostridia bacterium
AGGGTACAACTACAGAATGAGTAATGTATGTGCAGGGATAGGAAGAGGACAATTAAAAGTATTAGATAAAAGAATAGCAAAGAAAACAGAAATATATGAAAGGTATAAAAAAGCATTTGAAGAAATACCAGAAATAAAAATGCAAAGCTATGTAGAAGAAAGCAAACCAAATCATTGGTTATCATCAATAATATTAGATAAAGAATCAAAAGTAACACCATTAGATATAATAATAGCTTTAGAAAATGAGAACATAGAATCAAGACCAATATGGAAACCAATGCATATGCAACCAGTATTTAAAGACTGTGACTTTATAAAAGTAGCAGAAAAATCAGTAGCACAAGACATATTTGAAAGAGGGGTATGTTTGCCAAGTGATACAAAAATGACAGAGGAAGAACAAGAAAGAGTAATACAAACCATAAAGAAACTATTCAAATAGGATAGACATAAAGCGAAAATCAAAGAAGCATATAAAAATTAGACAGAGGTGAAAAACAATGTATGCTAGATACATAAAAAGAATATTAGACTTTGTATTAAGCCTAATAGCATTAATAGTGTTAAGTCCAGTAATGTTAGTTATAGCAGTACTTATTAAATTAACTAGCAAAGGACCAGTATTCTTTTTACAAGAAAGATTGGGAAAAGATGGAAAGATTTTTAAAATAATTAAATTTAGAACAATGATAGTAAATGCAGAAAATATAGGTGATGGTTTAAAAGTAAAATCTGAATTAGATAATAGAATAACTAAAATAGGTAAGATTTTAAGGAAGACCAGTTTAGACGAGGTACCACAATTATTTAATGTATTAATAGGTCAAATGAGCTTAGTAGGTCCGAGACCGCCAGTTACATATCATCCTTATAAATATGAAGATTATTCAGAGCAACAAAGAAAAAGATTTACAGTTAGACCTGGTATTACAGGATTAGCACAAGTGAAAGTGAGAAATTCTGTCACATGGAATGAAAGGATAAATATAGATATAAAATACATATCAAATATTACTTTTATAGAAGATATAAAAATAATAATAAACACTATAACAAGTATTATTAGCAGAAAAAATATATATCAAGAAAAACAAGAAATTGAAAAAATGGAGAAGAATGAAAATGTTAAAATATGATAAAATTGCCCTATTGCCAATAGAAGAAGAAGATTTAACTATTTTAAACAAATGGAGAAATGATGAAGAAATTTTTAAATATTTGGGAGGAGGATATAATCCAATATCTATTACTCAACAAAAAAAAATTATGGAAAAAATTACAGAGAACACATCGATAAATAAAAGATTTATGATTATAAACGAAGAAAATAAAAAAGTTGGATTTGTTGGGTTATATGAAATTTCAGAAATACATAGAACTTGTTTTTTAGGTATTTATATAGGAGAAAAAGAATATTGGGGACAAGGAATTGCAAAAAGAGCATATATTGCTTTAGAAAATTATGCTAGAGACTATGTAAATATTAGAAAAATAAAGCTAGAGGTTGTAAGAGAAAATTTAAATGCAGTGAAAATGTATAATAAATTGGGGTTCCAAGTATGTGGAACATATAAAGAAGATAGGTTTATTGAAGGAAAATATAGAGATGTTATTTTAATGGAGAAATTTATATAGAGGAGATTATTTATGAATGTTTTAATATTAAGTGCTGGAACAAGAAATAAGATTGTTCAATACTTTAAAAAAGAATTAAATAATAAAGGATTGATAATTGCAACAGACTGTTCAAATATAGCTCCTGCTATTTACGAAGCAGATAAATATTATATTACAAAGAAAATTAATGAAGATGGATATTTAGAAGAAATTTTAGATATATGTAAAAAGGAAAAAGTAAATACATTATTTACATTAATAGACCCAGAGATAAGCTTGATTTCAAAAAACATAGAAAAATTTAAAACAATAGGTGTAACACCTATTGTATCAAATTATGAACAAGTTGAAATGTGTTTTGACAAATATAAAATGTATGAGTTTTTAATTGCAAATAATTTTAAAACTGCAAAAAGCTATGTGGAAAAGGAGAAATTTTATAAAGATTTAGAATTAAATAAAATTAGTTTTCCAGTATTTGTAAAACCAGTTAAAGGTAGTGCAAGTATAGATATAAACAAAGTAACAACTAAAGAAGAATTAGAAATATTATGGAAACAATCAGATAATTTAATGATTCAAGAATTTATGAATGGACAAGAATATGGAGTAGATGTTTACATAGACATGATATTAAAAGAACCAGTAGCAATTTTTGAAAAGAAAAAGATAAAAATGAGAGCTGGAGAGACTGATAAAGCAATATCAGTAAAAGATGAGAAATTATTTAAGCTGATTGCTGACTTTGTAAAAAAGGCAGGATTCAAAGGCATAATAGATATAGATGTATTTAAAATAGGTAATGAATATTATATTTCAGAAGTAAATCCTAGATTTGGAGGAGGATATCCACATGCATATGAATGTGGAGTAAATATTCCTAAAATGATTATTAACAATATCAATGGATTAGTAAATGAAAGTGAAATTGGAAATTACAAAGAGGATATTTACATGATGAAATATAATGAAATTAAAGTTATAAGATAGAATAATAAAAAAGTATAAAGGAGGAAAAATAAATGAGACAGGAAACCGTTGAGGCTGTACACACACACACACACACACACACACACACACACAAGCATTTTACAAAACGGATCAATTACAAATTTAAGAGGAGCTTTATTTTGGATAAAAGACTTTTTTCAAGGTTCAAAAATAAAAAATGACTATGCAGACATAAAACAAATTATAGAAAATAGAGAAAATAATGTGGAGCAATTAAAAAATATATTGACTTATGCTAGAAATAATGTTCCATACTATTTTGAAATAGAAGAAAGTAAATTAGAGAAGTTTCCTATTATATCTAAAAAGGACTTTATGAAAAAAGGTGATCAACTAAGATCAAAGGAATTTTTAAACAAAGAAAACTTACATAAAGTTGCAACAGGAGGTTCTACAGGAATACCATTAGAAGCAGTTCAAGATAAAAAGAAGAGAAATAGAGTTATAGCTAGTTTAATATATTTTCATAACATGGCAGATTTTAATTTGGGAGATAAATATATTTTTTTGAGAGCATGGACTTCTAACTATTCTAGTTCAAAATTAAAAAGAGTTGCTCAAAATTTTATTCCAATAGATGTTATTGGTATGGATGATAAAAAGTGTGAAGAAATTAGGGAACTTTTAAAAAAAGATAAAAAAATAAAAGTCATATTAGGATATGCCTCTGCAATAGAAATACTTGTAAATTATTTATATGACAAAAAAGATAATTATACCATGTTCAATATAAAAACAGTGCTAACTGGTTCAGATACATTAAAACCTAGCACTAAAAATAAAATTGAAAATATGTTTCATTGCACAGTATGTGATAGATATTCAAATGAGGAACAAGGTATGATAGGAATGACTATGCCAAATTCTAATGAATTTGTTTTAAATACTGCGAATTATTTTTTTGAAATATTAAAAGTAGATAGTGACCAACCAGCAAAACCAGGTGAAATTGGAAGGTTAGTTATAACTGATTTATATAATTATGCTATGCCATTTATAAGATACGATACAGGAGATTTAGCAGTAAGTGATAATAAAGATAATATTATTTCATTGAAAACATTAGAAGGAAGGGTATGTGATTTACTAGAAGATACAAAAAATAATAAAATAAGCTCTACTACAATAAATAATCATATGGAATTTGTTAAGGGTATTGAACAATATCAAGTTATTCAGGAAGATAAAGCAAAATATAAAATATTAATTGTAAAAAGAAATGATGATTTTGAAGAAACAGTCTGTATAGATAAAATGAAGGAAGTTTTAGGAAAAGATGCTGAAATAAAAGTAGAAATTGTTAATAAAATTGGCACACAAAAAAATGGAAAATATAAAACTACAATTAAGTTAAATTAAATATATTGACAACTTATATATGAAGAATACGAATGTTATATGGAGAATATATGGAAAAATTTTTATATTAGCTAAAAAATAAAAACTAAGGTATTAACACATATAATTAAATCTAATATTTATGATGAGATTACATATAGAATAGAAAATATTATAAAAAGCTAGTAGAAATGAGAAAAGTCGATGAAATATATAATGAAAATTGTGAATTGTTTACAGTGAATAGGACTAGTTGCAAATAACAATTAGAATAAAAACTTAAATGATAATAGAAAGTAAATTAATTAGGAGAAAAGAATAATGAGAATATTAATAATAGCACAATTTATATCAATACTAAAGGAAAAAGAAAATAACAGATTTAATTATATAGCAAGTATATTAGGGAAAAGTAATAATGTGGAATTAATTACATCAACGTTTTCACACTCTAATAAATGTCAAAAAAATATAAACAAAGACTTATTACAAAATCATAACTATAAGTTAACTACTGTGTATGAACCAGGTTATAAGAAAAATGTATCAATAAAAAGATTCTATAGTCATTACATATTATCTAAAAATTTAAAAAAGTATTTATCTAGATTAGATTATAAACCAGATGTAATTTATTGTGGTATACCATCTTTGGATGTAGCAAAAGTGTCTGCTCAATATGCGAAGAAAAACAATATAAGATTTATTATAGATATTCAAGATTTATGGCCAGAAGCATTTAAGATGGTGTTTAATGTACCTATTATTAGTAACATTATTTTCTATCCTATGAAAAAAGAAGCAAATTACATATATAAGCAAGCAGATGAAATAGTAGCAGTATCTGAAACATATATGGAGAGAGCAAGTAGAATTAATAAAAAATATAATAACAAGTTAAATATATTCTTAGGTACAGATTTAAAATATTTTGATAAATGTAAAATAGAGAATAAACGAAAATATGAGGACAATTTTATTAGAATTGCTTATATTGGTACTTTAGGCTATAGTTATGATTTAAAATGTGTAATGAATGCGTTAAAAATATTAAAAGAACAAGGAATTGAAAACATTAAATTTATTATAATGGGAAAAGGGCCTTTAAAGGAAGAATTTGAACATTATGCAAAAGAAGAAAATATTGATTGTGAATTTACGGGAATTTTAGATTATGAGAAAATGGTAGGATACTTATGTAGCTGTGATATCGCTGTAAATCCTATAAAAGTAAGATCGGCAGCAAGTATTATAAATAAGGTAGGAGATTATGCTGCAGCAGGATTACCTGTAATTAACACACAAGAATGCAAAGAGTATAGAAATTTAGTAGAAAATTATAAGATAGGATTTAATTGCGAAAATGGGAATCCAAAAGATGTAGCAGAAAAAATAGGAATATTATCTTGTAATGCAGAATTAAGGAAAAAATTAGGGAAAAATAATAGAAGATTGGCGGAAGAAAAATTTGATAGAAGGATAACTTATAAACAAATTATTAAAATAATAGAAAGTAAGGAAGAATAAAGAGTTATGATAATTTTACACGTCGCATCATTAAGTGATAAAAAATTTGTTGGACCAAATATAAATGTACCTGCAAATGTAGAATATGGACAAAAATATGCAAAATGTGGACTTTATAATAGTAATCATAATTTGCAACAGTATAAAGAAAATTTAAATGATTATTTTATAAAGGATTGTATGAAAAATTATGATATAAAAACATTACCAGAACCATACAATACTCCAGATATTGTTGTTTTTCATAGTATGTATATCATATCACATTTGCTTATTGCAAGAAAATTAAGAAAATATAGAATTCCATACATAGTTGTACCGAGAGGAGCTTTAACAATTCAAGCACAGAACAAGAAAAAATTAAAAAAAAGAATAGCTAATCTTTTGTGTTTCAATGGATATGTAAAACATGCATTAGGAATACATTTTTTAACGAAAAATGAGTATGAAGAGAGTAAGTTATTTAAATTTCAGAATTATATAATTAGCGGAAATGGAACTACAAAAAAGGATAAAATAAAAGAATATAATAATATGAATTCTTCAAAATATAATGTTACTTTTATAGGTAGAATATATAATTATCATAAAGGATTAGATGTTTTAATTGAATCAATAAATCTGGGAAAAGAAGAATTTCGAAAGCTTGGAATAGAGATGAATTTGTATGGACCAGATCGTGCAAACAATTTACAATATTTGATAGAAAAAATAGAGGAGTATCAAATATCAGATTTAGTAAGTATAAAACCAGCAGTATTTGATAAAGAAAAAGAAAAAGCATATTTAGCTGCAGATTTATTTATACATACTTCACGATTAGAAGGACATCCAACCGCTATTATAGAAGCTATAAGTTATGGTGTACCAGTACTAGTGACACCTGGTACTAATATGGCTGAAGAGGTAAAAAAATACAATTTAGGATTTGTTGCCGAATTAAATCCTGAATCAATAAAAAAACAAATTATATATTCATACAAGAATAGAAATAAATTTTCAAAAATTACTGAAAATGAATTGAAATACGCAAAAGGAAATTTCGAGTGGTCAGTAATAATGAAAAAAACGATAAACGAATATAAAAACTTGTTGAATAGCAAAAGAAATAGTGAGGTTGGAATGAAAAAATGGGAAATAATAAAATAAAATTATATAATTATGTAGAAAAATTTCAAATATTTTGTTTATCAATGTTTATATTATTATGGTACATAAATGAAACTAGACAAACAGGTAAAATTTATGCAATCTTCTTTTTAGTTGTATTTGCATTTATAGAAATCTTGGAAATGATAAAAGTAAAAAAAATATATTTTTGTAAACCATTATGTATATTTTTAGTTTTTGCAGTTTATTGTAGCTTATCATATATTTGGGCAATAAATGGTGAAGAGGCAATTCCAAAAGGAATAGATGTATTTTTGGAATTCGGATTTATATTTTTGGGATTAAATTTTTTTTTAAAGATAAAAAATGGAACTTCTACTTTATTATATATAATAACTATTTTAGGAATTATATTTTCAATATATGTTATTAATTTTTACGGTATAGGTCAATATTTTAAATTACTTGCTCAAGGTAGGAGAGTTGGAGGTGAAGTTGCTAATGTAAATGCTATTGGATTAAAAACATCTATTTCCTTTTTGCTATGTATATTTTTTGGGATGTATGAAAATAAAAAAAGTTTTTATATATTATCAACAATTCCATTTATTGTATCATTAGGAACTGGAAGTAAAAAAGTAATTTTGATAATTGGTATTGGACTAATTTTATTGTTTTATCGAAGAATGAAATATGTTCTTAATTGGAAACAAGTATTAAAATTAGTAATTACTATTGTAATTATTGTATCTATAGTAGTTTATATTGCTCAGTTACCATATTTTTCTAGAGTTTTTAATAGAATGAATGAAATGACATCTACATTACTGAATGATACTGGAGAAAGTGGGTCCACAAGGATAAGAGAATTATTTATAAAGGTTGGCTTAAAAACTTTTTGGGAACATCCATTAATAGGTATAGGAGCGGGAAATTCTGGACATATAACAATTACTGTAAGTTCTATGTATACATACTTACATAATAATTATGTAGAACTGTTAGCAACTTTAGGAATAATTGGATTTTTATTATATTATTATAGTTATTATTATGTTATTTATAATTATTTAAAATATAGAAAATATAGAAACAAATATTATGACATTGTATTTATAATATTTATGGTAAATTTAGTTTCAGAAGTCGGCTTAGTTTCTTATGCAAGTATAGGGACATGTTTATATCTATTGTTAGGATATTTAGTTTTTCATAATAAAAACGATATAAAAAATATAGGAGAAAATAATGAATAAAGTATTAAAAGTTTTAAAAAATCCGTTATGGATATTAATTTATTTAGACAATAAAGGTTTACATATGTTAAACGATAAAAATTATATAAAATTAAGATATAAATTACAAACAAATAAAAAATTAAATTTGGATAATC
>CANQXC010000041.1 GCA_947627785.1 uncultured Clostridia bacterium
AGAAAAATTTGACAAAAAAATTAAGCATTTTTAATGCTTACACAGATTTTTTTAATTTGCAACTGTCAAATTTCCGTCTTATTATTTAATTGCTAATTAATTATAATACAAAAAATTGGAAAAATCAAGCTTTTTTAGAAAATTTTTTCATTAATTATTATTTAAAAACACCTAAAAAAAATATATTTTTTTAAATTATATTGACGAATTTTGTTATTCATTATACAATAAATATAGGTGTTGATTATGAAAGAATTAAAAATGGATTTTTATAGTACTACTAATCTAAAAAGTTATGATTTAGATGAAAGTATGAGATATCAACTTGCTATGCTTGATAGTTTAGATGTTTTCACAAGATTACACTCTGAAAATGTTGCTAACCTTACTTGTAGAATTTGTGAATATATGCATATGAAAAGTTATTTTACTGTATATTGCACTATTTGCGCATATCTGCACGATATAGGAAAACAATTTATTCCGCCTTCTATATTACAGAAAAATGGTAAACTAACAGACGAGGAATATACAATTATGAAAACTCATACTACTATTGGTTACAATATTTGTATGAAAGATCCTAAATTAAGACCATATATGGCAGGTCCACTTTATCATCATGAAGCTCTTGACGGTACAGGATATCCAAATGGAGTAGCAACTCCTAATTTACCTTTAGAGGGTCAAATTATTAGAGTCGCTGACGAATTTGATGCAATCACAAGTAAAAGACAATATAAATCTCACATTGGTGTTTGTGATACTCTAAAAATTTTAATAGATAAAACACATCCAGATAAAAATGTTAACCCCAAAGTTGGAAAAGTTAATCCAAAAGCCGTTAAAGCTTTAATTAAAGTTGTTATAGATGATACAGAGTATGAAATTTATAATGTAGGATTATATATTGATTATTTAAATAAAGAAATTAAAAGATTAGAACAAATTAGAGATTACAAAATTAAAATGGATAATGCAAAATCTGAATCTGATAGAGTTTACTATGCTAACGGAATACAAGTTTTATTCGATACTGGAGAAACTATTCAAAATTTTGAACAAGTATTAGAGGAATATAAAAAGGCTTACATTTTTAGACAAAATGGTATGGATAAACTTAGTCAAGAATTAAAAGATATTAAAAAGTTAAAAGTTTAGAATATGTTAAACTTGCTCACAAATATTGTTAATTCCAAAAAATGCCCTTATTTTTGTAGAGAATTCTACTTAAATTAAGGGCATATTTTTATTAAAATTCGAATTATTATAATTTAAAATAATTTGCTATATCTTAGATTTTTCTATGCAATCCTTTACTGCATTTTCTAAATTATCTACTAAATAATCTACATCTTCTTTTGTATTATCTTCTCCAAATGTTATTCTAAGTGAACCTTCTAAATATTCTGGTTTTAGTCCTATTGCAGTTAATACATGTGATGGCTCAGCAGAACCTGAATTACATGCAGAACCTGTTGATGCACAGATTCCCTTCTCATCCAATTTTAAAAGCAGCTCTCCTCCATCAACATCTTTAAATGATATATTTACATTCCCAGGTAATCTATTTGTTCTATGACCATTTAATTTTATATTTGGTATTCTTTTTTCTACTTGTGATATATAATATTCTCTAAGCTCAGTTAGCTTTTCATTATATTCATCTATATTTTGATAAGCTATTTCAATTGCTTTTCCTAACCCTACAATTCCTGCAACATTTTCCGTTCCAGCTCTTTTATCTTTTTCTTGATGACCACCATCTTGCATTTTAGTAAATGGCACACCTTCTCGTACATACAATGCTCCAACACCTTTTGGTCCATAAAATTTATGTGCGGACATAGATAAACTATCAATATTCATACTTTGCACATCTATCCTCATATTCCCAATAGCTTGAACACTATCTGTATGGAAATAAATATCATGTTCTTTTGAAATTTGCCCTATTTCTTTAATTGGTTCAATCGTACCAATTTCATTATTAGCAGTCATTATAGATATAAGAATTGTTTTTTCATTAATAGCATTTTTTAATTCTTCTAAATTAATTAAACCATTTTCATCTACATTTAAATAGGTAATATAAAAGCCTTCTTTTTCAAGGGTCGCACAAGTATTCAGAACAGCATGATGTTCTATCTTACTAGTTATTATATGATTTCCCTTAGTTTTTAAGCTGTTTGCTATACCTTTAATTGCTAAGTTATCACTTTCACTTCCACATCCTGTAAAATATATTTCTTGTGGCTTTGCATTAATAGCTCTTGCAACTTTTTGTCTTGCATCTTCAACTGCTCTTCTATTTCGTCTTCCAATACTGTATATTGAAGAAGGATTGCCATATTCTACACTAAAATACGGAAGCATTGCTTTTAAAACTTCTTCTTTTACACTTGTAGTTGCTGCATGGTCAAAATACCTTATGCCATTCATACGAATTCCTCCCAAACTAAATTTGCTAAATCTATTCCTTTCTTAGTTAACTTTATATATTCTGTGTCTATTTCAATTAGTTTATCCTCATATAATTTATTTAATTCTATCATATATAAATATATGGGATTTTGCATAAATTTGTTCTTAAATTCTTGTATATTTACTCCCTCTATTTTTCTAAGTCCTAACAACATATATTCCTTCATTTTTGCTTCTTCATCCTGCTCCTCATGTATTGTTCTTTTATTAAAATGTAAATATTCCTCCATATCTTCTGAGTTTGAATATCTTGTTTTCGCCATATATGAATGTGCACCAAGTCCTAAGCCTATATATTCTTTCTGTTCCCAACAAGCTGTATTATGTTTTGATTTATAACCTTTTTTAGCAAAATTTGAAATTTCATAATGTTCATATCCACATATTTCTAATATGTTTTTTACCTTCCAATACATTTTTCTTTCTAATTCTTCAGATGGCAATATTAGCTCCTCTTTATCAACCATTTCCTTTAATTTAGTACCTTCCTCTAAAATTAATGAGTAAACCGAAATATGTTCAGGACGTAAATTTAAAATTTGTTTAATACTTTCTTCAACATTTGAAAGTGTTTGATTTGGCAAACCTATCATTAAATCTACATTTATATTTTTAAAGCCTATCTCTCTTGCCATATTATATGTTTCTAAAAATTGATTAAAGTTATGTATTCTACCTATCTCATTTAACAAACTATCACATGTTGACTGCAAACCTATACTTAATCTATTTATACCTGCATTATAATAATCTTGAAGCTTTTCCTCTGTAACAGTTCCTGGATTTACCTCAATAGTGTTTTCTATCCCTAACCTTCCGAACAACATTTAAAATATCTACAATATATTTGCTATCTATATATGATGGTGTTCCTCCTCCTATATATATTGTGGATATTTCATAATTATTTAATTCATATTCTTCTATTTCCTTTTTTAATCTATCAATATATTCTTCTATTACATCATCCTTATTTGCAAATGATTTAAAATCACAATAATAGCATTTATGTTTGCAAAATGGTATATGAATATATAGCCCTATTTCCTTCTTTTCCATTTATAAATCTTTCCTTTACTTATTTATTTGTTTTCAATTCTTCTACTATTTTATTTATTTTATTCAGTCTATGGCTTACACATGATTTACTCATTGGTTCTTTTAACATTTTTCCAATTTCTTCATAAGATAAATCTGGATTTTTTAATCTTAATGTAGCTACCTCTTTCAAATTATCTGGTAATTTTTCAAATTTTTTATGTTTCTTTAGATATTTAATATTATCTATTTGCATCTTAGCAGTTTCTAGAGTTTTATTAAGATTTGCAGTTTCACAATTTACTATTCTATTTACATTATTTCTTGCATCTTTTAAAACACGAATTTCTTCAAACCTTAAAACAGCATTATTTGCACCAATAATAGCAAGAAATTCTACAATTTCCTCACTATCTTTAATGTATGTTATGTAACCTTTTCCTTTTTTTGTTATTTTTGCTTGTATATTAAATCTCTTTAAAAGTTCATTATATTCGTCTGCCTTTTTCTTTGTTTTAAATGAAATTTCTAAATGATATTCCTTATTTGGATCACACATAAAACCTGATTTTATAAATTCTTCTCTTATAGATAATCTTGCTATTTGTTCATCTTGTGGCATACTGCTATTTGCATCCCACATTTTAAGTTCTAAAAGTTCATCTCTTACATCTGTTGCAAACGACATAGTTTTTCTCCTTTCTATTTTCTGTAAACCAATCTTTATATATAATACCACATTTTTACTAAAGTGTAAATATTTTTCACTTTATACTAGACAAACTTTATTTTTTTGTGTATTATATATATGTATGTTTTGAAAGGAATGATTATTCAAATGAAAAAAGTTTTTAGAATTTTTTTAATTTTAATTTGCTTATTTATAATTAATATACCATTTTCATTAGCCGTTGATATTGATATGAATATAAGTAATAACAATCAAAATGTTGTTGCTAATAACTCTATTGATATTAATAATATTTCTAATAATATAGAAAATCCTCTTATTTCTCCTAACACGCCTACAAAAATATCCACAACTGAAACAACGGATGACTTTAAGTTAACTACTTCTGATATTATAAACATTATTTTAATTTCTGTAGGAATTGTTTTAATCTTTTTAAGTATTGCTATATTAATTAAAATTCATTAAATTCTTTGCCTTTTTATGTATGAAAAGGCAATTTTTTTATGCATATTTTTTACCTTTTTTTTAAATAATATTATTGAATTCTAAAAATAGGAGGTAAAATTCATGAATAAAAAAAGTTTTATAATAGTATCTGCAATTCTTTTCGTTATATTCGTATGTTCTAGTTTTGTATATGCTGCAAACGATGTAAAGAATGCAGTTAACGGTGCTGCAAATACAGTAGTTGATGGTGTTAATAAGTTAGGTTCTGATGTACGTAATGGTATAGGAGACGCTGAAAATGGTGTTGAAGATGCTTTAAATATGGATGACAATAATAAACAAGACGATCCTTCACATAGAGCTGACAACGAAAATAGAACTACTGATGAAACTGGAATGGGAACAACTGGCGATTATACTGCAACTAGAACTACTGCTGATGCTACAACAACTACTGGTGCTACAACTAACAACACAAATACTTTATGGGTTTGGTTAGTAATTGCAATAGCAGCAATAGTTATAGTTGGTCTAGTTTGGTACTATGGTACACAAAATAGTAATTCACATCATGATGAATAAGTTTCACTTTTTTAAATAAATATGGTATAATATTTCCATATTTATTTAAAAAAGAGTACATAAATACAAATGATTTTTACTAATTAAAAATAACCTAAATTAATTAAATAACCAAATATATTAACATGCCTTTGTATTATATGTGCTTAGATTAGAATAGGTGGTTTAAAATGTCTAAGTTAATTGCAAAAAATCCAACAGCAAAACATAATTACACTATTATTGATACAATAGAAACTGGTATTGTTTTGTATGGAACTGAAATAAAATCTATAAGAAATGGGAAGGTGAATTTAAAAGATAGTTATGCAGGAATTAGGAATGGCGAACTTTTTATCTATAATATGCATATAAGTCCTTATGAATTTGGAAATATATATAATAAAGACCCTTTAAGAGATAGAAAGTTGTTAATTAATAAAAATGAATTTAATAAATTAGTGGGTCAAATTAAACAAAAAGGTTACTCTTTAGTACCTATGAGTTTGTACTTTAAAGGAAATTTTGTTAAAGTTGAACTTGGTATTGGGAAGGGTAAAAAACTTTATGATAAGCGTGAAGATATTGCTAAGCGTGATGCTGAAATGCGTATGAGAAAGCAAATGGATGCTTAAATATTATACAATAATACAGAGGTTCAGTACTATAAAATAAAAATTTTGCAAGTGAAGTGGTTCTAACGTAAAGAGTTAGAAATTCTAAGTAGCTTTTTTGAAAATAGTTCAAATTTACTTTGAAAGGGTGCCAAAAAAGATACATAGAATTTCTTCGAATTGGAGTTAGACAAACGAACTAAAAAATTTTTATTTTATAGTTCGGAACCTTTTTTTATATTATCATAATATTAGCTATTCCTTGTTGCTTGAACAAAATACATTTTCAATTTTAAATCCAACTATTTCTTTTACAGCATCTCTTGCTGGAGATAAATATTTTCTTGGGTCAAATTCTGATGGTTTTTCAGCAAAAACTTTTCTTATATTAGCAGTAACTGCAAGTCTTATATCTGTATCTACATTTATTTTTGATACTCCTAATTTTCCCGCTTCTTTTAACATTTCATTTGGAACTCCTTTAGCTCCTGGAATTTCTCCACCAAATTTATTACACATTTCTACTAACTCTGGTATTACAGTTGAAGCTCCATGTAATACTATTGGAGTATTAGGTATTTTTTCCTTTACTTTTTGTAAAATATCAAATCTTAATTTTGCTTCACCCTTAAATTTATATGCACCATGACTTGTTCCAATTGCTATTGCTAGAGAATCGCATCCTGTTCTTTCTACAAATTCTTTTGCTTGTTCTGGGTCTGTATACATTGCATCATTTGCAGCAACATTTACATCATCTTCTATTCCAGCAAGTTTTCCAAGTTCTGCCTCTACAACTACTCCTTTTGAATGAGCATACTCAACTACCTTCTTTGTTAATTCTACATTTTCCTCAAAGCTATATTTAGAGCCATCAATCATTACAGATGTAAAACCTGCATCCACACATTCTTTGCAAGTTTCAAAATCTGGTCCATGGTCTAAATGTAAAGCAATTGGAATATTAGTTGTTTCAACTGCTGCTTCTACCATTTTCATTAAGTATGGCATTCTAGCATATTTTATTGCACTTGAAGATACTTGAAGTATAACTGGAGAATTCTTCTCGCTTGCTGCATCTACTATTCCTTGTATTATTTCCATATTATTGATATTGAAAGCTCCTATTGCAAAGCCTTCTTTCATTGATTTTTCAAACATATTTTTTGTTGTTACTAATGGCATAAAATTACCTCCTATAATTTTTTCTACATGTATTTTATTCTTAAATTTTTCTTGTGTCAAGTTCACATAAATTACTTTTCTGATATTGGTTCAACAATTGAAATTACCATTTTTTCTTCATTAAATAATTCATTTAATACTTGTTTTGCATATTCTGGTGTTACTTGTTTATAATTTTCTATATATTCAAAACTATTTATTCCTTTCATGT
>CANQXC010000042.1 GCA_947627785.1 uncultured Clostridia bacterium
ATTTGATTTTTTTCTTGAAGCTGTATTTTGTTTTATTATTCCCTTTGAGCAAGCACCATCTATTTTCTTTGTAGCTAGTTTTAAAGCATCTTGAGCTTTTTCTTTATTTCCTTCAGTTACTGCTGCTTCAAATCTTTTAACAGCTGTTTTATATTCTGATTTTATCATATTATTTCTTAGAGTTTTAGTCTCTATTACACTAACTCTTTTTATTGCAGATTTAATATTTGGCATTAATTGCACCTCCCCTTAAGTCAATTTTAAAATTCACTTTTTCTATTGTATCATGTATTTATAAAATTTGCAAGCAAATATTGGTAATTTATTAAATTTCCATTATAATTGGTATTAACATTGGTTCTCTCTTTGTTTTTTTGTATATAAAATCTCCTAATTCTTCTCTAACTACTAGTTTTAATGTAGACCAATCTGTTATGTGTTTTTCTTCACATTTTCTTAATTCATCTCTTAGTAATTTTTTTATATCCTCCATTAAGTTTTCTGATTCTCTTACATATACGAAGCCACGACTTATTACATCTGGTCCTGCAACTATTTTTCCACTTCTTGAGTCTAATGTTATTACTACTACTATTAAACCATCTTGTGATAATCTTTGTCTGTCCTTTAATACTATATTTCCTACATCTCCAACACCTAATCCATCTACTAATACTTTTCCAGATTGTACATGTCCTGTAAATTTCGCTTCATTTTCATTTAGTTCTAATACTTTACCATTTTCTGTTATGAATATATTTTCATGTTGCATACCAATTTTTTTTGCTGTTTCAGCATGTGCTATAAGCTGCCTATATTCTCCATGAACTGGTATAAAATATTTTGGTCTTATTAATGTTAGCATTAATTTCTGTTCTTCTTGGCATGCATGTCCTGATACATGTATTTCTTGAAGTGCATTGTATATAACCTCTGCTCCTATTGCCATTAAATCATCTATTACTTTAGAAACGTATTTTTCATTTCCTGGTATTGGATTTGCTGAAATAATTATTAAATCATTTGGTGTTATTTGTACTTTTCTATGTTCACCTGCTGCCATTCTTGTTAGAGCTGACATGGGCTCACCTTGACTTCCTGTTGTTATTATAACTAGTGAATCATCTGGATATGATTTTATTAAATCTATATCTATAAATACATTATCTGGTACTTTTATATAGCCTAATCTTCTTGCAGTATCTATCATATTAATCATACTTCTGCCACATACTGCAATTTTTCTTTTATATTTTACAGCTGAATTTACAATTTGTTGCACCCTATGAACATTTGATGAGAATGTTGCAACTACAATTCTTTTATTGCAATTTATAAATAACTTATCTAATATTTCGCCAACATTACTTTCAGACATTGTGTAACCTTTTCTTTCTGCATTTGTACTATCTGACATAAGTGCTAATACTCCTCTATTTCCTATTGCTGCTAATCTTCCTAAATCTATTATCTCACCATCTATTGGTGTATAATCAATCTTGAAATCTCCTGTGTGTACTATTGTTCCTACTGGTGTATGAATTGCAAGTGCACAAGCATCTGGGATACTATGTGTTATTTTTATAAATTCTACCTTCATAGAGCCTAACGTTATTACTTGCCCAGGTTTTACTTCTTTTAATTTTGTACTTCTAACTAAATTATGTTCCTCTAATTTATTAGTTATTAATCCTGCTGTTAATTTTGTTGCATATATTGGAACATTTATCTGTTTTAATAAATATGGTATTCCTCCTATATGATCCTCATGTCCATGTGTAATAACTAATCCTCTAATTTTTTCTTTGTTTTTTTCTAGATATGTTATATCTGGTATAACTAAATCTACACCTAGCATTTCATCCTCTGGAAAACCTAAACCACAGTCTATTATTATAATATCATCCTCATATTCTATAACTGTGATGTTTTTTCCTATTTCTAATAATCCTCCTAATGGTATAATTTTTAAATTTGCTTTTTTAAATATTGCTTTTTCTTCTCTCTTATTTTGCTTCTTTTTTCTTCTTGTTATCTCTTTATCTACAATATCTTTCTCTTGTTTTAAAATTTCCTCCATATTTAAAATTCTCTCCTTCTATATTATATCTCCGATTTACACTTATGCTTTTTAAAAGCTCCTTTCCTTATTAAATTCCCCTTAAATAAAATCAATTCTCATTTCTCATTTTTTATAGAACAAAAAATCTCTTTTTTTGTTCTTGTCTCATTTATTATTTTTCCCGAATACTACTTTTATTAAACATATATAAATCTCATCTTCGCCAAATCTTGGCATCACTTTTTATATTATACTACTATTTAAACCAAAAGTCAAACTAAAAAAATGTGCCAATGGGAACTTAATGACACACCCATTGACACAAAACAAGAATTATAATTTTATTTCTTTATCTAAATAAGTTGAATATATGTATGTTCCTGAAACCTTTTTTTGCAATGCCTGTTCTAATGCTCTCTTATATAATGATAATTGTGCTTCATATTTTTCTATTAGACTCAGTTCTTGGCTTTGAGGAACATAGTCTGTTTTATAATCTACTAAAATTATATTTTCTTTTTCATCTATAAAATATAAGTCTATTATACCTTGTACCAAAATACTTTCTTCTACATCATTACCATATATTTCCTTCGCTGGTATATTTATGTAAAATGGCTGCTCTCTAAATACTTGTTTTGCGTTTCTTATTTTATAGTATAACGGAGATTTTGCAAAATTTAGTATTTTTTCTTTTGGTACTGATTCTTTTTGCTTTTCTGTTATTATCTGTTTTTGTACTAATTCTTCTAATAAATCTTCTATTTTTTCTATTGTATAATCTTGCATAAAATCTAATTTTTGCATTACTAAATGCACAGTTGTACCTATTTCTGCTTTCGTAAGTTTTAATACTGGCTCTAAAAACTTTGGCTTTTTCATTTGTAATTCTTCTGTAAAATCGTTTTTTGCTAGCTTACTTACAGAACTTTTTCCTTCTATTTTGGTTAATTCTTCTTGTGGGTATTTCCATGTTAATATTCTATCTATTTCGGGATTTATTTTTCTCTCTTTTATTTTAAATTCAACTTTTTCCTGCTCTTTTTCTCTATCTATAAACTTATCATCGATTGAATATTCATATACATCTATTATATCTTTCATCTTATTATCACAAAGATTTACAGTTTCTATCCAATCTAAATATGATTTTGCTTTTTTTGAAATTTCTTTTGTTATTTTATTGTTTGATATTTGTAATAAGCTTTCTTTATCTTTTATGCTTTTCTTAAAATTTCTATCTATTCCTGTTATTATCAACTTTTCTCTCGCTCGAGTTAGGGCTACATATAGTAGTCTCATTTCCTCTTCTTTTAATTCTTTTCTTATATTAATCTTTATAGCTTCTTTGGCTAAAGTGCTATACTTTATTTTTCTTTCATAATTAACATATTCAGGTCCAAATCCTATTTCTGGATGTATTAATATACTATCATTTAAATCTAACATATTAAACATATTACCTGTTCCACATAAGAATACTACTGGAAATTCTAATCCTTTACTTTTATGTATGCTCATTATTCTTATTACATCTTCATTTTCTCCAATAAGCTTTGGAGCCCCCATATCACTATTTGCTTTTGTTACTTTATCTATAAAACTAATAAAATTATATAGACCTTTAAAACTGCCTTGTTCATAATCTTTTGCTTTTTCAAATAGCATCCTTAAATTAGCTGTTCTTAAGTTTCCATTTTGCATTAAGCTTACATAGTTATAAAAACCTGTTTTTTCATATATATACCAAATTAATTCATCTAATTTTAGATACTCTTGTTTTGTTCTAAATTCGTCTATTAATTCTAAGAACTCATTTATTTTCTTTCCTATTTTTTTATCATTTCTACTATCTAATAATGCATTATAATAGCTTTGTTTGTTATTATTCATTCTTATTTCTATTAACTCATTATCTGTAAAATTTCCTATAGGACTTCTTAATACTGTTACTAGTGCAATATCATTATCTGGATTACTTATTATTTTTAATAATGCCATTATTGTTTGTATTTCCAAACTTTCAAAATAATTCGTTCCTATATCACTAAATACTGGATATTCTAAATTTGCTAACTCTTTTTCATATATTGGAGCTACATTTGCGGTTTTTCTAAGTAAAATTACAATATCCTTAAAGTTTAATTTTCTATATCCTCTTTTTTTATCAAATACATAATATCCACCATTCATAAGTTCTTTTATTTTATTTGCAACAAATTTCGCTTCTATTTCTGCCTTTTCAAGTATTTCTTTATTTTCATCTATTTTCTCATCTTGTTCATCATTGTTATTTTCATCATATTCTTCCTCTTGCATTTCCTCATTTTCATTTTTTAAATCTATAATATGTAATTCTGCCTTTCCAAGAGTTTTTCCTTCAAATTCTAAATAATCTTGTCCCATATTCAAAAATTCTTTTTCATTATAGTCTATATTTCCAAAATCTTTGCTCATTATGTTTTCAAATATCGTATTAGTTAAATTTAGAACATTTTTTCTACTCCTAAAATTTGCAAATAATTGTATTTTATTTTCTTTGTAAGTATTATATTTTTCCAAGAAAAGTTCTGGCCTTGCTTGTCTAAATTTATATATACTTTGTTTAACATCTCCGACCATAAAAATGTTATTTCCTCTTGAAACCTTTTTTAAAATTTCTTCTTGAATCTCATTACTATCTTGGTACTCATCTATTGCAATTTCTACAAAATTCTCTTGATATTCTTTCGCAACCTCCGTTGGCTCATACTCTCCTTTTTCATTTTTTTGAACTAATATTTGTAGAGCAAGATGTTCTATATCATTAAAGTCTATTATATTTTTTTGTCTTTTCTTATTTTTATATTCTTCCGAAAATCTAAATATAACATTTTGTATCTCTTGCATAATTTCATACATTACATAAATATCTAAGTTGGCTTGTTCAGAATTATATATGAAAATTTTCTTTTTTAAATCATCCACTCTTTTTTTTACATTATCTCTAACCTCTTTGGCATTATCCTTTATTTCTGATATTATCTTTTTATCTGATGCCCATATTTTAAATTTTAACCCTTGTATTTCGTTATAGATTTCTTCCCAAAGCTTGTATTGTAAAATATTTTCTAGTTGTTCTATATCATCATTTATTATTAAAAGCCATTTATTTAAGTCTTTTTCTACCTCTAAACTTTTACGTACATTCTTTAAAGTTTTTATAGCATCTCCTATTATTTCTTTTGCTTCTTTTATTAAAATTTCTCCCCATTCAGTTTTTGAAAAATCATCATCTATATTTATATTGAATTTTTCTACTTGCTTTTCAATCCATTCTTGTGGATATGGCATACTTTGAATATATTTATATATTTTTAAAATTATCTCTTTAAGTTTATCATCATCTCTATATCCACAATATGTATTTACAAGTTTTATAAATTTTTCATTTTTTTCTTCATATAAATTTTCAAATACTTCTTCTAATACTTCCATTCTTAATAATTCTATTTCAGGAGTATTTGCTAATCTAAAATTCGGTGATATATCTGTTTTATAAAAGTTGTTTTTTATTACTTCTAAGCAAAATGCATGTATTGTTGAAATATGCGATTTATTTAGTAATACAATTTGCTTTTGAAGGTTTAAATTATCTGGTTCATCTTCTAATTTTTTATATATAGCATCTAATACACGTTCTCTCATCTCTGTTGCTGCAGCATTTGTAAAAGTTACCACTAATAATTTATCTACATCTATGTTTTCGTTTGTTATTTTATTTATAATCCTCTCAACTAAAACTGCAGTTTTTCCACTTCCTGCAGCTGCTGCAACTAATATATTGTTTTCCTTTTTATATATTGCATTTTCTTGTTCCCTTGTCCAACCCATAACTTAAATCCTCCGTCATTTTTCCTTACATTTTAGCATAAAACAAAAAATTAGTAAACATTTTTGTTTACTAATTTTGTTCCCATCTAACCATCTTAATGTCTTTATATTTATCTAATACATCCATATATTTTTGGTATTCTTCTTCCCATAACATATCTGGTACTTTATCAAATGCATTGAATACCTTTTCAGCTTCTACTAAAAAAATTAACTGGTCTTGACTGCTTAATTTATCATATTTTTTTGAAAATCTATATAACTTATCTAACATCTGATTTGCTTCTATAAATCCATAAAAATCTTTTACTTTCATCCCTGCTGCTTTTATTTGTATATATGCAAATAACATTAATATGAATATTATAATTGTTAATATGTATATTGCTACAACTAATAACATCTTTCGCACACCTTCTTTTTTTCATTTGCATTTTTTCTTTTTTTATTATAGCATATATATCCATTTTTGGCAATTATTTTTTTTCGTTTTTTTATTAAGCTTTTGTATTATTGTTACAATTCCCAGCTTATGTTAATAAATGAAATATAACCGTTTCAATGCTTTTAGATATAAATTCTTTAGTTCGTTTGTCTAACGTCCAGTTCGCAGAAGTTCTATGTATCTTTTTTGGCACCCTTTCAAAGTAAATTTGAACTATTTCCAAAAAATCTACTTAGAACTTCTTGCTCCTTTCGTTAGAACCACTTCACTTGCAGAATTTTTATCTAAAAGCATTGAATCTAATAAATTAAAGTTTGCAATTCATATCATCATTAATTAAAAGTAGCCAAACGCAGCAGTTATATATTTATTAAAAATTGAAGACCCCCGAAAAGCATCGAAGGCAATCGCCGGCGTTAAGTTCAATTTAAAATAAATATATAACTGCTTTCGAGTTTGGCGGACTTTTTAGTATAGGCTGTGAATTGTAACAATGAACTTTTTAACTTAACTTTTGCCTTACATACTCATATAAAATTACACCTGTTGCAACTGATGCATTTAAGCTTTCTGTTTTTCCAAGCATTGGAATTTTTACTTTTACATCTGACATCTCTTGCACTTCTTTTGATACTCCATTTGCTTCATTTCCTATTACTATTGCTGTTTTCTTTAATTCTAAATCATATAAACTTTTATCTGTATTTAATGATGTTGATACTACATTGTATTTATGTTTTTTTATATTTTTTAAAGTTTCAACTATATTATCACTTTCTATT
>CANQXC010000043.1 GCA_947627785.1 uncultured Clostridia bacterium
TTTTCTGAAAAATCTGGAACACCAAAAACATATATTCAAAGGTGGATACCAATAGTTGCAGCAGCACATTTATCAAAGGCAAGTGAAGAAGAAAGAAAGTTTTTAATGAATTGGATAGATGTTGTGGATTATGTATAGAGTATAAACCAAGGGTATAAAACCCCTTGGTTATATAGGAAAGGATGAAAGATTTGAAAAAGGTAAAAGAAGTAATAATAAACCTAATAAATGGCTTATGTATGGCCTTAGCAGATAGCGTACCAGGTGTATCTGGTGGGACAGTCGCATTTATACTAGGGTTTTATGATAAATTTATAAGTTCGCTTGATGATTTGTTTAGAGGAAATTTTGAAACTAAGAAAAAGGCATTTATATATTTAATAAAAATTGGAATAGGTTGGGTAATTGGATTTTTGCTTGCAGCAAGTATTCTATCAAGTTTATTTAATACGAAAATTTATGAAATGAGTTCAGTTTTCTTGGGCTTTATAATATTTGCAATACCATTAGTAATTAAAGAAGAAAAAGAATCTGTTAAGGGTAAATACAAAAATATAATATTTACGGTTTTAGGGATTGCTTTAGTTGTTGGAATAGCAATATTAAGCCAGAAAGCAAATTTAAATATAAATCTTCAAAATTTAAATATAGGTACAATCGCATATATTTTTGTAGTTGCAATGCTTGCTATATCAGCAATGATACTTCCAGGAATATCAGGCTCAACAATCCTTTTAATATTTGGAATTTACATACCAATAATGAATAACATAAAAGCATTCTTACATTTAGATTTTTCTGTATTTCCAAGTTTATTAACATTTGGATTAGGAATTATAGTAGGAGTAGTTGTATTTGCAAGAATAGCAAGAAAATGCCTAGAAAAACATCGTTCACAAACGGTTTATACAATTCTTGGCTTAATGATAGGTTCAATATATTCAATTATGCTTGGACCAACAACTTTAGATGAACCAAAAGAAATGCTAACATTTTCAACATTTAGCATACTTTTCTTCATACTAGGTGGAGCAATAATTATAGGGCTAGAATTACTAAAAAAAGCATTAAATAGAAAGAATTAATCAAAATTTTTGATAATTAAAAAAGTGTGAAACAATTAAAAACGTTTCACATTTTTTTATTTAAAGCCTATAATACCATAGGTGATTTTATGTTTGATTGCCATTACGATTTACTTACATATATTTATATGAATAGAAAGAGCATAACTGAAGTGCAAGAACATTGTACGAGAATATTTAATAATAACATTACAGGTGGTATATTTAATTTGTTTTACATGTCTGAACAAGAAATGTACGATGAACTTGGAATTGAAGCAAAAGATATTAACATAATAGAAAATTTAAAAGTTGTAAAAGATATAATAAAAAGAGAAAATTTAATTCCTAATAATATAAAATATATTTTTGGAATAGAAGGATTAGATTATTTAAAAAGAATAAGTGATATGGAGGAACTTTACAGCTTAGGAGTAAGGTCAGTAAATCCTGTGTGGAATAATAATAATAAATTTGGGACAGGAGTAAGACCAATAAAAATAATAAATAAGCAAAAAGGGTTAACTAAATTAGGCAAAAAACTAATTAAAAAGTTAATAAAATTAGGTATAGCAATAGATGTATCACATGCAGATGAGGAAACATTTTGGGATATAATAGAAGAATGTGAAAAATTTACAAAAGAGCATAATAACTCATTATATACGAATAATCAAGAGAATAGTTATTTACAAAATAAAAGATTAAGACCTAAAGTTTTTGCTTCACATTCAAATTGTAAAGCAATTTGTAATGTGCCAAGAAACTTAACGGATAAGCAAATAAGAGCAATTGCAAATCTTGGAGGAATAATAGGAATTGTATCAGTAAAAAATTTCTGTTCAAAAGATAGTAATGCAAACTTTGAAAAAGAATATATAAAGCACATATTACATATTAAAGAAATATTAAAAAATGTAGATAACATTGCTCTAGCAACGGATGATATGACATATTACAAAATAGAACCAGATTATTATCAAAATATGAATATATTTAATCAAGCAAGCATAAGCGAGTATATTACGAAACTTTTACAAGAGAATGATTTTTCTGAAAAAGAGATAAAACAAATAAAGTATGAGAATTATAATAGATTCTTGTGTGTCAGTGGGGACTAAAGATTATTCCTACATTTTGGAAAATAATTACATAAAGTATTGCAAAAATAATTTTTTATGATATAATAATGTAGTTAATTTTAGCAAATGGAAAGGATTGAATTTTAATAATGAAAGTAAAAGTAGAAAACGTTGAAAATAAAGCAAATGAGGTTAAACTAGAAATTACAGTTGAAGCAGAAAAATTTGATGAAGCAATACAAACTGTATATAAGAAAAATGCAAAGTATTTTAATATACCAGGATTTAGAAAAGGAAAAGCTCCTTTTAAAATGGTAGAAAAAGCTTACGGAATTCAAATATTCTATGAAGATGCTTTTAATGAAGTAGCAGGCGAGGTTTATGGAAAAGCTTTAGAAGATAATAAAATAGAAGCAGTTAGCAAGCCTGAAATTGATATAGTTCAAATAGAAAGTGGAAAAGATTTAATATTTACAGCAGTTGTTCAGACAAAACCAGAGGTAAATTTAGGAAAATATAAAGGTATAGAAATTAAAAAAGTAGAGTATAATGTATCTGATGAAGATATTAATCATGAATTATCACACATTGCTGAACATAATGCAAGATTAATAACAGTTGAAGATAGACCTGTTGAAAAAGGTGATACAACAATAATTGATTTTGAAGGTTTTGTTGATGGTGTCGCATTTGAAGGTGGAAAAGCAGAAAATTATGAATTAGAAATTGGTAGTGGTAGATTTATTCCAGGATTTGAAGATCAAATAATTGGAATGAAGATTGATGAAGAAAAAGATATAAAAGTTACTTTCCCAGAAGATTATCCATCAAAAAATTTAGCAGGAAAAGAAGCAACATTTAAAATTAAATTACATGAAATAAAGAAAAAAGAATTACCAGAAATTAATGATGAATTTGCAAAAGATGCAAGTGAATTTGATACATTAGAAGATTGGAAGAAATCTATAAAAGAAAAACTAGAAAAAGATAATATTTCAAAAGCAAAATTTGAAATGGAAGATGCAGCAATTGAAGAGGTTTGCAAGAATACAAAAATAGATATTCCAAGTGGCATGATAGAAACAGCACTTGATAATATAGAACAAGATATGGAAAGTCGTATGCAATATCAAGGAATGAACTTAGAACAATACTTAAAAATTATTGGCAAAACAAGACAAGAATTTAGAGACGATTATAAAGAACAAGCTGAAAAACAAGTAAAAACAAATTTAGTATTAGAAGCTATAATGAAGGATGCAAAAATAGAAGTTACAGAAGAAGAAATTGGAGCAAAGATTAAAGAAATGGCAGAAATGTATGGACAAAATGAAGAAACTGTAAAAGAAAATGCCCAATTAAGAAATTATGTAGAATCAAATTTAAAAACAGAAAAAACAATTCATTATATTGTAGATAATGCTAAAATAAAATAGGCATAATTTACAAGGGGCTAGCACCTTTGTGTTAGCCCAATATTTTTAATATAAACATACATATATAATTTTTAGGTAAAATATTTACTTATAAAAGAAAGGATGATAATTATGGAACAAAATAGTTTAGTACCTTATGTAATTGAACAAACAAGTAGAGGAGAAAGATCATATGATATATTTTCAAGACTTTTAAAGGATAGAATAATATTCTTAAGCGAAGATGTAAACCATGTAACAGCGAGTTTAGTAGTTGCACAGATGTTATTTTTAGAGTCAGAAGATCCTGATAAAGAAATATCATTTTATATAAACAGTCCAGGAGGATCTATAACAGATGGAATGGCTATAGTAGATACAATGAATTATATAAAATGCCCTGTTTCAACAATATGTGTAGGATTAGCAGCAAGTATGGGTTCCGTATTATTAGCTTGTGGTGCAAAAGGAAAAAGATTTGCAACACCTAATGCAGAGGTATTAATTCATCAACCATTAATTTCAGGAGGATTAGCAGGTCAAACAACTGAAATAAAAATACATGCAGACCATATGGTAAAAACAAGAGAAAAATTAAATAAATTATTAAGTGAAAAAACTGGTCAAACTTTAGAACAAATAGAAAAAGATACAGAAAGAGACCATTATATGACAGCTGAGGAGGCTCTAAATTATGGATTAATAGATGGTATATTAGATTATAGAAAATAAGAAAATATATTATAAAGGAGAATGAATAATATATGGCAAATAAAAAAGATTCAAGTGAAATAAGATGTTCTTTTTGTGGTAAAGCACAGGAGATGGTAAAAAAACTAATTGCTGGACCAAAATCAGTTTATATTTGTGATGAATGTATTAATGTATGTAACAATATTATAGAAAGCGAAGCCTATGATGAAGAATTAGAATATGAAGATGTAAAAACAGAAGAGATACCAACACCACAAGAGATAAAGAACATTTTAGATGAATATGTAATAGGTCAAGACGAAGCAAAAAAGACATTAGCAGTAGCAGTATATAATCATTATAAAAGAATAAACTGTAAAGAGATTATAGATGATGTTGAAATTCAAAAAAGTAATATATTACTACTAGGACCAACAGGATGTGGAAAGACTTTACTTGCACAAACACTTGCTAGAATATTAAATGTGCCATTTGCAATAGCAGATGCTACAACACTTACAGAGGCAGGATATGTTGGAGAAGATGTAGAAAATATTCTTTTAAAACTTATTCAAGCAGCAGAATTTAATGTAGAAAAGGCACAAAAAGGGATTATATATATAGATGAAATAGATAAAATAACAAGAAAATCTGAAAATCCATCAATAACAAGAGATGTTAGTGGAGAAGGTGTTCAACAAGCTTTACTAAAAATAGTTGAAGGAACAATTGCATCAGTTCCACCACAAGGAGGAAGAAAGCATCCACATCAAGAATTTATACAAATAGATACATCAAATATATTATTCATCTGTGGAGGAGCATTTGAGGGATTAGAGAAAATTATAAAAGAAAGAACAAATCAAAAATCATTAGGATTTGGAGCTCACATAGAAAGTAAAAAGGATTTACAAGATAAATATAAGATTTTTGAGCAGTTATTACCACAAGATTTATTGAAATTTGGATTGATTCCAGAATTTGTAGGAAGATTACCAATAATTGCTACATTGCAAGAATTAAATAGAGAAGCTTTAATAAAAATAGTAACAGAACCAAAGAATGCATTAGTAAAACAATATAAAAAATTATTAGAATTAGATGGAGTAGAACTTGAATTTGAACAAGAGGCATTAAATTCTATAGTAGATAAAGCAATTGAAAGAAATACTGGAGCTAGGGGTTTACGTTCAATAATAGAGGATATTATGAGAGATATAATGTTTGATATTCCAAGTAATATGAGAATTGAAAAATGTGTAATAACAAAAGATACAGTAATAAATAAAGCGCCACCAATATTAGAGTTGTGCAAGGAAAGTGAAATAGATCCAAAACGTGGAATTATAAAAAAGAGAAAAACACAATTATCAAATAACATTGAAACTGCATAATGAAAGAGCCCCTTTAAATGGGGCTTTATTATGAAACAACAAAGATTTCCAAGGATATACACAAACAACCTTGATATTTCAAAGATTTTTGAGCAAATTGAGAAAGGAATAAAAAATGGAAGAACAAGTAAAAGAATTATTAAAAAAAATAAATAGACCAGGAATAGATGAATTAATAGATTTTTTAGAAAAATCAGATTATTTTGAAGCACCAGCTAGTACAAAATATCATGGAGCATATAAAAAGGGATTAATAGAACATAGCTATAAAGTTTATGAAATATTAAAAGAAAAAGTGGAATTTCATAAATTAGAGGTAAGTGAAGAAACACTTATAATAGTTACTTTATTACATGATATATGCAAAGTTAATTTTTATAAAATAGATTATAGAAATGTAAAAAACGCAAAAGGAGAATGGGAGAAAGTGCCATATTATACAATAGAAGATACTATACCTTATGGACATGGAGAAAAATCTGTAATGATGATAACAGAATACATAAAACTAACTAATGAAGAAAAGTATGCAATACGTTGGCATATGGGATTTTCAGAGCCAAGAGAACAATACGGAACACTTGGTCAGGCATTTAAAAAATATCCGTTAGCATTGTTATTACATGAAGCCGATATGGAAGCAACATATTTCTACAATATTTAAGATAATTAGTATTTTATTTATAAGCGAACAGTAGTCTTAACCATTATTCACATTTAATTAAAAAACAACATACAATATAATTAGATATGCAAGAAATTGCATAAAAATATAAAAAGGGTGGATGAAGAATAATGGAATTTGAAGAAAGAAAACAATGCCCAGACATAAAAGTAGATGGGTTTATAGAAAAGGGAAAACAATTTGACTTAGAAATAAACTTACCAGAAGATAACAGAAATGTAATTTATGGAGTTATAAAAGATTGTTACAAAGAACCAGTAGAAGATGCTGTAGTTAAATTAATAGAAGTATGTTATGAATATGGAAAAGAAGAAAGAAATCCAGTATCACACACATTCACAGATAAAGATGGTGAATTTGTATTTGGACCATTATGTCCAGATAAAACCTATGAAATACAAATATGGGCTAACAAAGTAAAACATTGCAAACAATGTGTAGAATGTAAAAGACATGGAAAATGTCTAAAAGGTGTAAAACTAGAATGTAAAGACTATAACAAACCAGATTGTGAATGTAGAAACGATAAAGAAGAAGAATGTGAAAAGACAGAATTAGCTTAAGTTTGTGATAGACTGGCTTAAAAAAAAAGTATAATTATATAAATTCTATTAAAATTAAGTAAAGAGAAGATGCATATATAAACATCTTCTCTTTACTTTTAATTTTGGCAGGGGTAGAAGGATTCGAACCCTCACAGGCGGTTTTGG
>CANQXC010000044.1 GCA_947627785.1 uncultured Clostridia bacterium
AACTAAATATTATTATGAGGAGAATTTAACAGGTGCAGTTGCAATTGTTATAGGAAATGAAGGAGAGGGAATGTCAAGACTAGTAAAAGAAAATTGTGATGTATTGTTAAAGATACCAATGAAGGGCAGTATAACTTCATTAAATGCTTCTGTATCTGCTGGAATTGTTATGTATGAAGCAGTAAAACAGAGAATGTGTTAAAAATTTAAAAGAATATATATAAGGAAATCATATAAAGATAAAAATTCTGAAAGCGAAGTGGTTCTAATGTAATGAGCAAGAAATTCTAAATAGATTTTTTGGAAATAGTTCAAATTTACTTTGAAAGGGTGCCAAAAAAGATATATAGAATTTCTGCGAAATGGAATTAGACAAACAAGCTAAAGAATTTTTATTTTATATGCTTTCCTTCTTTTAGTTTATATTCTAAAAGCAGATTTAAAACATTGTTACAAATTTCCTCAATTTTTTTTCTTAATTTTATTGACTTGTATTTTTCAATATTATATACTATATTCAGTGAAAATTTTACAAAGGATATAGGGGGATGAATGTTGAAAAAATGAAAAAAGTCAGAAGAATTGTTGCTTTAATTCTAATTTTTGTCATAATCTCATATTGTTTGTTAACAACGATAATTATAAAAAACAAAGTTGAAGCAAGAGAAAGAACTGAAGATTTATCAAGATTAGCATATTATCCAGAATATTATACGTTAATTCAAGAATTAAAAACATCACATCCAAATTGGACATTTACACTTTTATATACAGGTCTAGATTGGAAAGATGTAATAGATAATGAAACAACAGCATTACATACAAGAAGTTTAGTACATAACAGCTTATTGGAAGGCAATAAAGAAGCTTGGCTTTGTCCAGTATGTGGCTGGACACCAAGAGATAATGGTTCATGGTATTGTGCTTCAAATGCAACTGTATCATATTATATGGATCCAAGGAATTGGCTAAATGAAACTTATATTTTTGCATTTGAAACGCTATCTTTCAATAGTAATGTACATACAGTAGAGGGTGTACAAGCAATACTTTCTGGAACATTTATGGATAAGCCAACAATTGAATATATAGATGTAAATGGAAATTCTCAAGTAATAAATAAGTCATATGCACAAGTAATATATGAAGCAGGACAAAATAATAACGTAAGCCCATATCATTTAGCTGCAAGGGTTAGACAAGAACAAGGAAATGGAACAAGTAGTTTAATTTCAGGAACCTGTGAACCATATGTTGGATACTATAATTATTTTAATATTGGTGCTAGTGGAAATTCAACAGCAGAAATAATAGAAAATGGTTTAGCACGAGCAAAGGATAGTGGATGGAGCACGCCAGAACTTGCAATAAATGGTGGTGCAGAATTTTTAAAAGGCGGATATATAGGAAATTATCAAGACACATTATATTTGCAAAAATATCATGTAGATAGTGCAAGCAAATATTATTTATATGGTCACCAATATCAACAAAATGTATCAGCACCATATACAGAGAGTTTAGATGTTTATGATGCTTATGAAGAATTAGGTATTTTAGATAGTAATTTTAACTTTATAATACCAATATATGAAAATATGCCAGCAATTCCTCAAGATAGACCAGGAAGGACAGTTACTGCAGTTACAGAAAATGTATTTGTTGATACTCAAACAACAGATTTAAGTATACGTAGTGGTCCTTCCACAGCATATTCTATAAAAGCTAAGCTTCCTAAGGGAACAACATTGGTAAGAATTGAAAGAGCAAATGAAATTACGGATGGATATTATTGGGATAGAGTAGTTTATAATTCAGGAAACCAAATAATAATAGGGTATGCAGCAAGGGATTATTTGGGTGATATGCCTACAACGGATGTTGTAAATGAAATTAGAACAGTATCTGTAATGTGTAATTTAAGAAATGGACCTTCAACAACAAATACTAAAATAAAGCAGGTTTTACAGCAAGGAACACAAGTAACAGTAATAGATAAAATACTATATCCAGTATATGGACATACATGGTATAGAGTAAAATTAGCTGATGGAACACAAGGCTATGTATCAGCAACATATTTAGCATCAGAACCAGTTGTAGTTGAAAAATATAAAATAGATGGAGAAAGTTTAAAAATAATACCAGATACGCAAATAAGTGAAATAGAAGGAGCAGTATTAGAAGGAGTTTTATTTGGAACAGGAGCAAAAGTAACATTAAATGGAATTACATATACAGTTACAATGCTTGGAGATATAAGTGGAGATGGAGCTATAACACCATCAGATTATGTAAAAATAAAAAACAATATAATGGGAACTACGATATTAGAAGCAGAATATAAAGAGGCTGCAGATGTAAATGGAGATGGAAACATAACTCCAGCAGATTATGTAAAAGTTAAAAATCACATTATGAATGTAAGCAGAATTTCTCTTTAAAAACCAAATAGGATAATTATACATTATTACAAAATAGGAGGACAAAAGAAAAATGAATAAAAAAATTTTTAAGGTATTTATAATTATTGCTATAATCATAGCAACAATGATATTATTTACTACAATTTCACATGCATCTTCGTTAAGTATTAGTACATCAAAATCCACAGTCGAACCAGGAGAAGTATTTATAGTTACGGTTACATTAAATGGAGGAGCAGGACAAATAAGTGCTACAACATCAAATGGTTCCGGTTCTGGTTCAGACTGGTTAGATAATAGTTCATTTAGTTTTAGTTGTACAGCAGGAAGCTCAGGTACTGTTTCAATATATGCATCAGGGTTAGCTGCAGATTACACGACCGAAATGGATGAAAGCGTAAGTGCTTCAAAGAGTGTATCTATTGTGGTACCAGTACAACAACCACCAGCAAGTTCTGGAACAACCTCTGGTAATGGAAATTCTAGTAGTGGAAATAGTAAACCTACAACTACACCAAGTACTAACACAACAAAACCATCTACTACTAATAATACTCCTAAAAAATCAAATAATTCAAAACTTAGTAATTTAACAATTACAGAAGGAGTGTTAACACCAGAATTTAATGCAGGTGTTAAAGAATACGCAATAAGTGTACCAAATGAAATTACTAAATTAAATATTACAGCGACACCAGAGGATTCAAAAGCAACAGTAGTTATATCAGGGAATGAAGAACTTCAAATAGGGGAAAACAATATAGAAATAACGGTAACAGCAGAAGATGGTAGTAAATCTATATATAAAATATTAGCAACAAGAAATCAACCAGAATTAAGTTTACAAACATTAGCAGTATCATACATAGATGAAAATGGAGAAAAAGTAATATTAGAACTAACACCAGCATTTGTTTCAAATATATATGAATATAATATAGATAAACATATTCCAGCATTTATTGATAAACTAGAAATAGAAGCATTAGCGAATAGAGAGAATGCCAATGTAGAAATAAGTGGAAATGAAGGACTTAAGGCAGGACAAAACGAAATAATAATAAAGACTACTTTAACAAATGAAGAAGGTTTAGAAGAACAGAAAACATACAAAATAATCGTAATTAGAGAAGAAGAAAAGGTATTTGTTCCATTAACTCCAATACAAAAACTCACAAACTGGTTTTCTGGAATTGGTTCTTCATTAAAAACATGGGGAGTAGCAAACTTTACTAAGATAATTACAGGAATGTTAGCAGTAGCAACAGCAACATTTGCTGGTTTAACAGTATATTTTGTGCATGATTATAAAAATTATAAAAGTTTAGTAGCAAAACTTGCGGAATTCAATAAAGCTAACTTAATGGAAAGGGCAAATGGAGCATTAGTGGTAGAAAACCAAGCAGCAGATTTAGATATAATACAACCAGAAAATGAAATAGAAGAAGAAATAGCCCAAAAAAATTCAATAGAGATAAACAGTACTTTAAATCAAGATGATATGAACAGTAGCACAATGAATACAGATAATATAATGGAACAAGAAGATACTATAGAATCTGAAAATATATATTTTGAAACAGGAAAAGAAAGCAATGAACCTAAATCTAGTATAGCGGAGAAATGGGATGAATTCTTAGATGTACCACAAGAAGAAATAAAAACGAAGAAAAATAAAGGAAAACGATTTAAATAAAAATTAAAAATATTTGTTTTACAGAAAAAAAACAAGCATATCAAGAATGGTATGCTTGTTTTTGACGTAGTTACCATGAACTTTACAACATATATTTAGTAATGATATAATTTATAAGTACCTATAAAAAAATGTATAGAATTTACATTTATTTTTAAGTATTTAAAGTGTAAAATAAGTTTGATTATATTAAGCAAGACAAAGAAAGGAATGAATTTAGTATGGAGATAAATAAAGAACAATTTTTAAAAGTTTTAAATAAGCAATATCCAAATATTGAGAAGGTTTCTGAAGAAATAATAAACTTGCAAGCTATTCTTAATTTACCAAAAGGAACAGAATTATTTTTAAGTGATATTCATGGAGAATATGGCTCTTTTTCACATATATTAAATAATGGATCTGGAATTATAAGAAGTAAAATAGAACATATATTTAAAAATCAAATAACAGAACATGAAAGACGTGCACTTGCAACCCTAATATATTATCCAGAAGAAAAGTTAAATATGGTTAAATCTCAAGTAGAGGACTTAAAGGAATGGTATAGTATAACTTTATATAGACTTACAGAAGTTGCGGTTGAAGTAAGTTCAAAATACACAAGGTCTAAAGTTAGAAAAGCAATGCCTAAAGGTTTTGATTATATTATTGATGAATTATTGCACTTACAAGGTTCAGGTCCTGACAAAGAAAAATACTATAAACAAATAATAAATTCTATAATAGAATTAGATAGAGCAGATGAATTTATAGTTGCAATATCAAACTTAATAAAAAGAATGGCAATAGACCATTTACATGTTGTAGGAGATATATTTGATAGAGGCTCAGAAGCAAAAAAGGTATTAAATACTTTAATGAATTTCCATAGTATAGATATACAATGGGGTAATCATGATATTTTATGGATGGGAGCTGCATGTGGAAATGAGGCTTGTATTGCCAATGTTGTAAGAATCTGTAGTAGATACGATAATACAGACACCTTAGAAGATGGATATGGAATAAATATAAGACCACTTGCTACATTTGCATTAGAAACATACAAAAATGACCCTTGTACAACATTTAAACCAAAAGTGTTTGATTATAAACGTTATTTAAAAAGAGATGAAGAAACAATAGCAAAAATACATAAAGCAATTTCAATAATTCAATTTAAAGTAGAAGGAGAATTCATAAAAAGACATCCAGAATATAAAATGCAAGATAGATTATTATTAGAGCATATTGATTACGAAAAAGGTACTGTTGAAATAAATGGTAAGAATTATGTATTAAATGATAAAAATTTTCCAACAATAAATCCAAAGGACCCATATAAATTAACGGAAGAAGAAAGAGAAATAATGTATAGACTAAAAGAATCATTTAAGAATAGTGAAGCCTTGCAAAGACATTTAAGCTTTTTATATTCAAAGGGAAGTTTATACAAGTGTTTTAACTCTAATTTATTATTCCATGGATGCATTCCAATGGATAAGAATGGTGAATTTTCAGAGATAGAAATATATGGAAATAAATTATCTGGAAAATCATATTTGGACTATATAGAAGGATTAATAAATAAAGCATATATGCAAAGAGAGATTCATAAAAAAGATAGAAATGCTTTAGATATAATGTGGTATTTATGGTGTGGAGCAAAATCTCCATTATTTGGAAAAGAAAAATCAGCAACATTTGAGAGATATTTTTTAAGTGATGAGGAAGTAAGAAAAGAGGTTAAAAATCCATATTATACATTAGTACAACAAGAAGAAATTTGTGATAAAATATTTGAGGAATTTGGATTAGATAAAGAAACATCTCATATTATAAATGGACATATACCAGTAAAAGAAAAGGATGGAGAAAGTCCAATAAAAGCAAATGGAAAACTATTAGTAATAGATGGTGGATTTGCAAAAAGTTATAGACAAGAAACAGGAAGAGCAGGGTATACTTTAACATATAATTCATATGGATTAATATTAGCAGCAAATGAACCATTTGATTCAAAGATGAAAGCAATAAGAGAAGAACAAGATATTAAATATGATATCATGGTAAATGAAAAAAATACAGAAAGAAAAAGTGTTGCAGATACTGATGTTGGTAAAACTTTACAAAAAGAAATAGATGGTTTAAAAATGCTACTAGATGCATATAGAAGTGGAAAGATAAAGGAAATAATATAGAATTGTAACTAATACTTATATATCGAAGAAAGGAAGTAAATTACTTTATGAATAGTCAAAAATTAACACAAAAATCAATTGAAGCCATACAAAAAGCACAAAGTATAGCTGTATCAAATGAAAATAGTCAAATAGAGCAAGAACATTTACTATACGCATTATTAACACAAGATAGTAGTTTAATAAAAGAATTACTAAAGAAAATGAATGTAAGCGATGAATTTGAAAATGCTGTTAAAAAAGAAATAGATAATAAGCCTAGAATGCATTCAAATTCAAGAGCAATGGACCAAGTATATGTATCAAGAGATGTAGATGAGGCATTAACAAAAGCAGAAGAAACAGCAGAGCAAATGAAAGATGAATATATTTCAGTAGAACACATTATGCTAGGTTTAATAGATAAAGCAAATTCAAAATTAAAAGAATTGTTTAGAACATTTAATATTAATAAAGATGAATTTTTAAAGGTTTTATTAAATGTAAGGGGGAATACAAAAGTGACAACAGATAATCCAGAAGATACTTATGATGCATTAAAAAAATATGGTACAGATTTAGTTGAAATGGCAAGAAAACAAAAACTAGACCCTGTTATAGGTAGAGATGATGAAATAAGAAATGTAATAAGAATTTTATCTAGGAAAACAAAGAATAATCCATGTTTAATAGGTGAGCCTGGTGTTGGAAAAACAGCAATAGCAGAAGGTTTAGCTTTAAGAATTGTAAG
>CANQXC010000045.1 GCA_947627785.1 uncultured Clostridia bacterium
CTTTCTCTTGATAAACCACCAGGTCCTAATGCTGATATTCTTCTTTTATGTGTTAATTCTGATAATGGGTTTGTTTGGTCCATAAATTGTGATAATTGTGAGCTTCCGAAGAATTCTCTAATTGATGATGTTATTGGCTTTGTGTTTATTAATGTTTGTGGTGTTACAACATCTAAGTCTTGTATTGTCATTCTTTCTCTTACAACTCTTTCTAGTCTTGTTAAACCTATTCTAAATTGATTTTGTAATAATTCGCCAACACATCTAATACGTCTATTTCCTAAATGGTCTATATCATCTACATTTCCTAATCCATATTGTAAGTTTAATAAATAACTTATTGAAGCTATCATATCTTCTGTTACAATATTTTTTGGAACTAATTCTTCTTTTCTTTCATTTATGACTTTTACTAAGTCTTTTTCTTCTGTTGTGTCTAATATATTTTTAAGAACAGCATAATTAACTTTTTCTTTTATATTAATTTCATCACTATTTACATATGCTTTTAAGTTAACTGTACCATTTCCTATTATTCTTACTTTTTTATCATTAACTTTTACATCAACAATATTTATACCTGAGTTTTGTATTTCTTCTGCTACTTCTTTTGAAATTACATTATCCTTTTCTACAAAAACTTCTCCAGTTTCTGAATTTAGGATATCATCAAATGCTACTTTATTTGCTATTCTTGATGCTAAGTCTAATTTTTTATTATATTTATATCTTCCTACTTTTGCTAAATCATATCTTCTTGGGTCAAAGAATAAGTTGTTAAATAATGTTCTTGCAGCATCAACTGTTGGAAGTTCTCCTGGTCTTAATTTTTTGTATATTTCTATAAGTGCATCTTCGTTTGTTTTTGTTGTATCTTTTGCAATAGTTGCAATTATTTTATCTTCATCGCCAAATAAGCTTGTTATTTGCTCGTCTGTAACTAGTCCTATTGCTCTTAATAAAGTGGTTACAGGCAACTTTCTTGTTCTATCTATCCTTACATAGAAAACATCATTTCCATCTGTTTCATATTCTAGCCATGCTCCTCTAATTGGCATAACTGTAGCCTTGTACAATTTTTTTCCTGTTTTATCATAGTCTGATTCATAATAGCATCCTGGTGATCTAACTAACTGGCTTACTACAACTCTTTCTGCACCATTTATTACGAATGTTCCACTATCTGTCATTAATGGGAAATCGCCTAAATAAATTTCCTGCTCTTTAATTTCTCCTGTTTCACGATTTATTAACCTTACTTTTACATGTAATCTTGTTGAATATGTAGTGTCTCTTTCTTTTGCTTCTTCTAATGAATATTTAGTTTCGTCTTCCATATAGTAATCAAAGAATTCTAAAACTAGATTTCCTGTGTAATCCTCTATAGGTGAAATGTCTCTTAAAACTTCTCCTAATCCTTCTTTTACAAACCAATCATAAGAGTCTTTTTGAACTTGAATAAGATTTGGTATATCAATAAAGTCTCCTATTTTTGCAAATGTTTTTCTTGTTGTTTTTTCGTAGTTAATGTCTGTTAACAAATCAATCAACCCTTTCTTTTTAATAAATAGAGCAGTAGGTTTTAATTTGAATTTTTTTCTCTAATTTCTAAATTATAACCTATATATATTAAAGAAAGTCCCTCTTAATTTTAAGTGTATTATCAATTTAAAAATTTACTGCTCTACATAATTTTTAAGTTGATACCTTAACTTAAAATTAATTCCTCTTTCTTAAACATTTCATTTGCTAAAAAATGGTAATTCTAAATAACGCAACAAAAAAGTGTAGTAATATTGCTATTTTTAGCCATTTTAAGACATTTCTACACTTTTTATTTAATTTAAAAATTTATTAACTTTTAATAACTTTTTTCACTTTTACAAAATCACCATTTCTTAAAAAGAGTTTACATATTTTTTATCTTCACGAAAAATATGTGCTTTATTATAATACCATATTTTTCTGGTGCTTGTCAAGGGTTTTTAAAGATTTTTTCATTTATTTTAATTTAAAAATTCCTGCTTTTATTTTTATTCCTTGCTCTTTAAACTTTATTTCATGTTCTGTTTCTATGTTATTCCAAAAACTTGGCTCTTCATTTAAGTTGTATGTTATTTTTACCATTTCAAAACCTGCTTCTTTAAAATATGCTAAACTTTCTCTGAAAAGCCCATCATCATCTGTTTTAAAATATATCTCACCATTTTGTTTTAAAAATTGCTTGTACTTTTCTAATTGACGAGTATGTGTTAATCTTCTTTTCTTGTGTCTTGGCTTTGGCCATGGATTACAAAAATTTATATATATCCTCTCAATTTCGTCCTTCTTATCTAATATATTGTTTATCTCTTCTACATCATATCTTGTAAGAAATATATTTTTAATTTCTTTTCCATTAAATTCTTCTATTATATTTCTATTTGCTACTCCAAGCATTGCATCAATTAAGTCTATTGCAATATAGTTTACTTCGGGATTTTGCAAAGCTGCTTTTTTTACAAAATATCCTTTTCCACATCCTAATTCTAAATGTATTGGGCTATTTGAATTCTCAAAATATTCTTTCCATTTTCCTTTACATTCTTCTGGATTTTTCACATAAAATTTACTTTTTTCTAATTCTTCCTTCGCCCAAGGCTTATTTCTAATTCTCATTTTGCTCCTCTATTTTCATGTTCTTGTTACATAAATTTATTATTCTTTATTTATTTCATGTAAAATATTATAATTTATATTCTTCTTTTTTGCAATTGATTTTTGAATTATTTTATAGTATATTATTTTTAGTTCATAGTATAATTTGTATTATAAAAAAATAGAAATATAACATAATAGTAACATATTTAAAAGAAAATATATTTGTTCTACATTAGAAAGGATTGATAATTTTATGAATTTGAATGATGCCATTAAAATTGCTAAAGATGTTCGCAAAAATGCTTATGTACCATATACAAATTACACAGTTGGAGCTGCTTTAGTTACTAAATCTGGTAAAATTTATTCTGGCTGTAATATTGAAAATGGTGGAATAATGTCTATATGTGCTGAAAGAGTTGCTTTTACAAAAGCTTTATCTGAAGGTGAAAGGGATTTTGATTATATTGTTATTTGTGGTGGTAAAAACATAGATTCAATAGATGATAATTGCACTCCATGTGGCTATTGCAGACAATTTATAAGTGAATTTGTTGATAAGGATTTTAAGATTTATCTACTTAATGATAATGATGAAACAAAAGCATTTACCATTACTGAACTATTGCCAAATTCTTTTAAGCTCTAGGTTAGAAGAATTTCCATTTAATCTTACTTTTTTACAATTTTTTCTTGACTTTTATTTAAAAATATTAGATAATTAATATGTTCTTAATTACGAAAATTCGTTTAAGAACATATTTTGTTTTAGGATGTGATGATTTTTATGTCAAAAGCACAAGTAGTTTTAGGTACATTTTATGGAGACGAAGGTAAAGGTAAAATCATTGATTACCTATCAAAAGATGCAGATATTGCAGTTAGATGTACTGGCGGAAGTAATGCTGGTCATTCTATTGAAGTTGATGGTAAAAAATTTGCTTTTCATTTAATACCTTCTGGTATTTTTAACAAAGGAACTTTAGCTATTATAGGAAATGGAGTTGTTGTTGATCCAAAAGTACTAATTGATGAAATGAACGAATTAGAAGCTAACGGAATTTCAACTGAGAATTTGTATATCAGTGAAAAGGCTCACATTGTTTTCCCTTATCACCGTGAAATGGATAAACTTTTAGAAGAAAATCGAGGTAATGGTAAAATAGGAACAACTGCTAGAGGAATTGGTCCTGCTTACTGCGATAAATTTGAAAGATGTGGTATAAGAGCAGAAGATTTAATTAGTGATAACTTTGAAGAACTTTTGACAGTAAACTTAAATAATAAAAATATGATTTTTGAAATGTATGGTCATCCTACTGTTGACTTAAAACAAACATTAGAAGATTACAAAAAATATGCAAAAATTTTAAAACCACATATTACAGATACAATTACATTATTACATAAAGCATTAGAAAGTGATAAAAAAATTCTATGTGAAGGTGCACAAGCATCACTTTTAGATATTGATTTCGGTAGTTATCCTTTTGTTACATCTTCCAATCCTTCTATTGGTGGTTTTTGTACTGGCAGTGGTATAAGTGCAAAGGATATTGGTGAAGTTTATGGTGTTTTAAAAGCTTATTCTTCTCGTGTTGGTAGTGGTCCTTATGTTACTGAACAAAATAATGAAATAGGAGATAAAATAAGAGAATTAGGACATGAATATGGTGTAACTACAAAACGCCCTAGAAGATGTGGATGGCTTGATTTAGTTGCTTTAAAATATGTTGTTAGATTAAATGGTATTACAGGTCTTGCAATTAACCATGTTGATACTATTGGAAAATTAGATAAATTTAAATTATGTGTAGCTTATAATCATAATGGTGAAATTACAACAGATTTTTCTACAAATGTTAATTTCTTAAATAATTGTACAGCTGTTTATGAAGATTTTGAAGGTAATTTTGGAGATATTAGTAAATGCAAAACAAGAGCAGAGCTACCAGCAAATGCAAAAAAATATTTAGCTAGAATTGAAGAATTTATTGGTGTTCCAATTAAATTTATTGGAACTGGTGCTGGTAGAGAAGCTATGATTGTTGAATAAAAATATAATTAATCAATACTTAATTTATGAAAATAGCCAAACATCTTTTACATATATAAGATGTTTGGCACATTTTTTACTTTAATGCTTCTTTTATCTTCTTTCTTTTAAAAGACATATTTACTTTAAATTGTTTATACTTTGCTGGAGCTAAGTGTATTCTAACTATTCCTGACTTATATTTTTTATAAATTAATTTCACAATTTCATACTTAATTTTACTTTTTGTCTTTCTAGGTCTATTCCTATTACTTTAACTTTTACTATATCTCCTACTGATACTATTTCTGATGGATTTTTTACGTATTCATTACTCATTTCTGAAATATGTACTAAACCATCATGCTTTATGCCTACATCTACAAATGCTCCAAAATCTATTACATTTCTAACTGTACCTTGCAAAATCATGCCTTCTTTTAAGTCTTCTATTTTTAGCACATCTGTTCTTAATATTGGTTTTGGCATTTCTTCTCTCGGGTCTCTACCCGGTTTTGATAAGTCATTTACTATATCTTTTAAAGTTAATTCTCCTACTCCTAATTCATTTGCTACTTTTTTTATATCTATATTAACAAGTTTACCTCTTATAATTTCTAGCTTTTCTTTGTTTAACAAATCACTTTTACTTGCATTTATTTTACTTAATAAACTTTCAGCAATTCCATAGCTTTCTGGGTGAACTCCTGTGGTTTCTAACGGATTTTTTCCTCCAAATACTCTAATAAATCCTGCACATTGTTGAAAAGCTACTTTTCCAAGTTTTGGAACTTTTAAAAGTTCCTTTCTTTCTTTTATCTTTCCATTTTCATCTCTATATTTTACAATATTTTTTGCAATTGTTTTATTAATCCCTGCCACATAAGAAAGCAATGATGGAGTTGCTGTATTTACATCCACACCTACACCATTTACAGCATCTTCTACAACACCAGTAAGATTTTCCGATAATTTCTTTTGATCTACATCATGCTGGTATTGCCCTACGCCTATTGCTTTCGGATCTATTTTCACAAGTTCTGCTAGTGGGTCTTGCAATCTTCTTGCAATTGAAATAGCACCTCTTATAGAAACATTTATATCCGGATATTCCTCTGTTGCAAGTTTTGAAGCTGAATAAACAGATGCTCCCGCTTCGCTTACAATGGCATAATATACATCTTGTGGGATTTCTTTTATCATATCCGAAACAAATTTTTCAGACTCTCGAGAGGCCGTTCCATTTCCAATTGCTATCATATTTACTTTATGCTTTTCAATTAAAGCTTTTAAAACTTTCTTTGCACCTTCAACATCGTTTTGTGGTTCTGTTGGATATACAGTTGCAATATCAAGCACTTTTCCTGTATCATCTATTACTGCAATTTTACAACCTGTTCTATATGCTGGGTCAAACCCCATAACAGTAATATTTTTTATTGGTGCTCCTAATAATAGTTGCTTTGCATTTTTTCCAAAAACTTTTATTGCTTGTTCTTCTGCCTTTTCTGTAAGTTCTGCTCTTATTTCTCTTTCTATTGATGGTTCTATAAGTCTTTTATAACTATCATCTATTGTTTCTTCTAATATAGTTGTAAATTGCGTTTCTCCTTTTACAATATTTTTTCTTAAATAATTATATATTCTATCATTCGGCTTTTCTATTGTTACTTTTAGAAACTCTTCTTTTTCTCCTCTATTTATTGCTAAAATTCTATGGCTTGGAATTTTTTTAATTTCTTCTTCAAATTTATAATACATCTCATAATTTGATTTTTCATTTTCTTTTGCATTTTTAGTAACAATTTTTGCTTGTATATAACAAAGCCTTTTTATCTCTTTCCTATAATCTGCAACATCTGATATGTTTTCTGCAATAATATCTTTTGCCCCATTTATTGCATCTTGAGTAGTTTCTACTCCTTTTTCCTTATCTACAAATTCTAATGCTATTTCTTCTATTGGTTTTGTTTCTTTTTGCATGTATATAATATTTGCAAGCGGTTCTAAACCTTTCGCTTTTGCAATAGTTGCTCTTGTTTTTTTCTTTTGTTTATATGGTCTATAAATATCCTCAACTTCTGAAATTGTAACTGCCTCTTCTAAGCTTAACACTATTTCATCTGTGAGCTTTCCCTGTTCTTCTATTATTCTTTTTACATCTGATTTTCTTGCCTCTAAGTTTCGTAAATATGTAAGTCTCTCTCCTAAATTCCTTAGTATTTCATCACTTAAACCACCTGTTGCTTCTTTTCTATAACGTGCAATAAATGGTATTGTATTTCCTTCATCTATTAATTCTATTGTATTTTTCACTTGATTT
>CANQXC010000046.1 GCA_947627785.1 uncultured Clostridia bacterium
GAAATAACTGGAATAATTGCACTTGGATGTACTAATAGCATTTTTACATCTTTAGCATCTTCTTTTACTGCAAATCCATCATCAGATTTAAAATCAAATGCTGTTTTCATTTGTTTAGTTGGAACACTGATTACTTCTACTTCATCAATTCTTGATACTGTACGACCTAGAACCTTATTTCCACTAGTTCTAACAACATCTTTTGCAGTATCAATCATTGTTTTAGTATAAGTATCAACATATAAAATTCTTCCATTTGCAGGAACTCTTGCTTCATCCATTTTGTCCATTAAAGTATCAAAATAAGATAAAACATTCTCTACAGTAATGGTTCCTTTTGCTAATGCTGTAATAGCTTCTTTCGCATTTTTTAATGAATATAATGCATCAATTGCTTCTGCATCCATTTCTGGGAATTTTTGTTCTTCATTCATAGTTTTAGTAATATTTGCAATAGATGCAACATGATTTGTTTCATCAATATCACGTGGATGAACTAATGTATCCCAAGTTCTATGTCTTTTTAAAGTTTTAGTTTCCCAATTATTATCAAAATTTCTACCGAAAGTTCCAATACTATCTCTATTACCGTCCTTTCTACCTTTTACAGTTAAACTAGGTAATTCAACCGTATTACTATTTAAAAATTTTACATCAGACTTAATTGCTGACCATAAAGCACCAAAATATAGTACATAAGGATAAGCTTGTGCTAATTCTCTACTATATTCCTTTGCATAATTTAATTTTGCCACAAAAATCATTCCTTTCTTTTTTAATGTTTTCTTACACCAGTGAAACCAAAATTAAATAAATTTCCACTAGGTTGAGCACTATCGGTTGTGTCTGCACCAACTTGTACTCCTTCTGTTCCTTTTTCATTTGTTTTTCTTAAACTAGGAACATCAGTTAAAACCTTATTTAAGGCTTCTTTTACCTTTTCGCCATTAACGTTATTTTTTTCATCAATAACACCACTAAAATCAGCCAATTTTATTAAATAAGGGATTGTTTTTTTATCAACTCCAAGTTCTAAAGATTGTAATAAAGCTTCATGTTCAATATTTTGCTTTAAAATTACAGCATCCTTATCTTTAAGTTGATTTTGTAGATTTTCATTATCTACTTTTTGTTGTTTGCTATCTTGTTCTCTTTTAGTTTTAAAACTTTGAATTGCAGTGTTCATTTCTTCTTCACTTAATCCTTGTTTTTGAAAATAAGATTTTAAAATAGCATCCTCATTTCTTTGATTACGACTATCAATCATTCCTTGAATTTTGTCGTAGTCTACAGGTTGAGCTCCTGTATTTTGTGTCACTACATTTTGACCAGTTGTAGTTTCTGGAGTTTGTGTTTGATTATTTTCCATAATCATCTTCCTTTCTTTTTAAAGACTTGATTGTCTATTCCAAAGCTTTTAATGTCATCACGTTTTGGACATTAAAAAACTCGATATTTCTATCGAGTTAAAGTTGTCGTTAATAACTAATATTAACGACACAATGACTTATTCTACTCTTGGTAGATAAGTAATAGTGCTATTTTATAAGCACTGTGAAGATAATGGGACTCCAACCCATACTAGATAGTTTTAACTTTCTATCCACCCTTATGTCTAAATCCATAAGTTTCGGAAGGGTGTTAACCTCCTGTTCTACCGCTATTGAACATATATCTTCACACTACCTATAAAGTAGTGCATAATAAAAACACTCTATTTCAAGTGCTTATTTATTACATTAATTATTTCTCTATTTTCTAATCTCGTTTTTTGAAGTTCTGTTCCAATATTAGCTAAACAACACAAGATTAAAAATAAAACTATAATTAAGATTATTCCTATTACTATCATTTTTATTTTTCCTTTCTCATTTTTTTTAATTTTGAAATATGTTTTTCAGCAAACTTCTCCATTTCTTCTAAAGATTTAGTATCATTTTTCATTTTTTTTATTTTCTCTTTTTCTTCTTCAGTCAATTCTTCTTGAGATACTATTTTTGGAGTTATAGGTTGACTAATTCTTGCTAAAAACTTATCATGTTTAGATAAATCTTTATATCTTTCACATTTATCTTTTTCATTTAATTTCATAAATTCTTCAAAAGATAGCTTACTCATTTTTCCACCTCTTCAAGAAATATTTTAACAAAAAATTCATCAGATGTATCTATTTTTTTTACGTAAAACTCGGTGTTCCTTTTAAATAAAATTTCTTGTTCTAGTTCATTATATTTTCTCAAATCTTTTCCCGTTTTGCTTTTTATATATATTTGAACTCTAGCTTCAGGATTATAAGTTTCACCTATTGTTGTACTTAAAAACTCATTGTGCTTCATATTTTTTCCCTCAGGATATGCTTTTAAAAAGTAATCAATATCTTCACTATTAATAGATACACTTCTTGTAACTATTCCATTGTAACTAGGCAATTTATCTAATGCTGCATCTAAATTTTTTACTACTTTAGTTAATCGTCCATCTAATTTAGTGCCATTTCTTAATGTTTCATTAATTATGTATGATTCGGAACCAACATATGTATTTATTGCATATATCTCATCATTAGTTGGTATTTTATTTAATTCATTTTTCCATTGTTTCTTTTTATTTTTATACATATTTATATTTTCAGGTGATATTGAACCAAGTGATAATCTATCATATTTTTTGATATTTCTATCAATATAATTCATTCGCTCATTAATATAATCCAAATCTGCTTGATGTTCTTCTTCTGTTTCATTTTCTATATTTTCAAGTTCAGGATAATAAGTTGTCAAACCATGACGGCAATTTGGATGAAGAAAGCCTTGTTTCATTGCTTCACTTAATAACATATATTTACCATCTTTTTTAGTTCCTCCACTATAGACATCATCAATAAATATATGTTTTTCCCATTTTTGACATATAGGACAAGCACCACCATGAGAAGTAGCTTGCACTAATACTCTGCCTATTGATTTCCTAAAATCACCTTCTCCCATAAGTTGTGCTCTTAAATTAGCAGTTCTAACTGCCATTTGAGTATAACTAGCTATGTTTACTCTTCTACCATTTTTATATTCAATGCAATTTAAACCTCCAGCTAAAAAAGATTTATTTGCTTCATCAATAGCAAGTTCAGTTTTTTTTAGTTCAGTTAATTCTTCAGTAGCCATTCGTGATGCTTGCTGTTCAGTAAACACTCCATTACCAACAAAAAAAGCACTTTTATGAATGACCTGTCTATATTGATCATTAGCCATTCTTAAAGCACTTGTATTAGCAGTTTTTAAATCATTATTTACAACTTTAATTAAAGCATTTACTTTTTTATCATTCGTTTTGAAAAAACTTTTATTCATAATTTTATTGGGTTTTAATTTTTTAACTAATATTTTATTATACTGTTTTATTGCGTTAATAGAACCTTGTTTTACTTCTTCTTGGATATGTTTAGCAACTTCTTTATCAAGCCCGCTAGTGTAATTACCAATTATTGATTTATTTTCTCTCCTATACCTAGATAATTCTTTCAATTTTTCTGCTTGCCATTGAGTATATTTAAAACCTGTCTTTTCTTCTTCATTAAGATGTCTTTTTAAATTTCTTTTCATAGAACTTATGAGTTCTTTTTCCATTTCCTCATATAATTCTTTTATTTTATAATCATTCATAGATTTCTACCTATTTTAAATATGGTTTGATATCTCTGTTAAAATCTCTTAGTACAAAACATAACCATATTCCTTTACAATTAGAATCCAAGTAATAACCTAAATATTTCTCATTCATATCGTCTAAAAAAGAAAATTGACTTTTTACATTAAAATCAATTTGTTTAGCAAAACTTTTTATATTTTGCAAACAAGGTTTCTTTATATAAAACTTTAATATACCATCTTTAATTATTGGTAATATTATTTGCTTCATCATCTATCACATCCAAATCTAAATCTTGACTTATGCTAGGTTCTTCCATTTCTGTAATACCTTGTTCCTCTTTTATTCTTGAAATTTCATTTTGTATCCATTCCTCATCTTTACTATCACCATATAATTCTTTAATAGAAGTTTCAATACTCATAATTCCACCATTTTTAGCTTTTGTAACCGTATCTATTTGACTATCAAAAGAAGGACTATCATATTCTCCAAATTTAACATCTATTTCTATATCTTCACTTGGAGCATTACCTAACATTTCTTCTTGTGATTTTAATACCCCATTTATTACTTTAGGAATAAATTTACTTAATGCTTCAATAATTCCTTGTCTTGTATATAATGTAGTTTTTTCCATTTGACGTTCATATGAAGAATTAGGGTCTTGTATCTTTTTTGTATCAATTCCAAGTGTGCTTGGACTAATCAATCCCTGTAAACACAATTCTAAACAATTAACATATGCTTGATAATACTTATCACTGTATATTTCACTTTGTGAAACAGTTATTTGATTTTTATTACCTTCTCGCATATCTGCATCGGTCATAATGTAACTATTATCAAAGCCATTGGGTTTCATAACTTCACCATCATTTGGGTCTCTTGGAAGTAAATTTTCAGGTATATATTTTACTGGTTTGCCTTGCCTAATAGCTTCTACCCATTGACTGATTATTTCATCTAATCCATCAAAAGAATCATATTTAATATTAAACTTACTTGCTCCTCTACCTTTATATTTGCTATTTTTATCTATCATAAAAGGAATTGCCCACATGGTTGATTTATCAAAAATTAATGTAGGCTTTAAATTAGAAGTTTCTTTTAAAGTATCTAGACTTACTAATTTATCATTATCATACAGTTCACACTTAATATAGCCCCAACCATAAGTTTCTAATAATTTGTATTTCTTTCTATCTTTTTCATAATAATTTTTAAATACGATTTCATACAGTCTGCCACGTTTATAAATAAAATCACATTTATCTCCTGATATCCATTCTAAAATAGGATACTTTGTTACATTTTCATCATAAGAAAATCTTATTGCTCCATCACCCAAATATAAAGTTTCACAAATAATATCCCGTAACATCTCATCAAAATTATTATCTTTTGCAATTTCTTCCCATGTTTCTATTTTAGCAGTATTTTCACTTTCTACTCCATTATAGTTATCTATTGTAATATCTGTTAATTTATTTATAATTACTTGTGGTAACCCTGTATGTATTTTTCTTATACCTAAACCAGTAGCTGGTACACTCGCCCAAAATGATGATTTATTATTTTCTAATTGTTTATAAAATTGTTCTAATTCGTTACTATCTCCGTTGTACCAAATTCTATTTTTAGCATGATAAATAGCTAAATCTTCATTTCTTTCAATTGTAATAGCTTTTGGTGAATTTTCTCTTATTTCTAACCATGATTGCATTTTATTTTTTACTATATCCATTATTTTCACTTTCCTTTCATCTCCTATCTTTTAAATTTATCTTCATACCTAACAGTTTTTTCTGATGTAGTTTTTATTTCTAATCCGATCTTTTCTTTATATGGAAGCCATCCATATTGACTAGCATTTATTGTATGGTCATTAGCATCTTCTGGAATGTTATCTTTATCTTCTTGCCAACTATATGTCTCTAACTCTGTAATATGATTTATACAAGTATCAACAACAAAATAATGCCCAGTATGTAACCATCCTAATTGTAAATTAATTCTATCTATTATTTTTATACTTTTATAAGCATCATTAAATACATAAATGCAAGGATTAGTTCTTTTATATTTATTTAATTCAGTTATTGTTGCTTGGTCAGCACTATCAATAAAAACATTTCTTGCTAATCCACATTCTTTTTGATTTCTATTTAAAAAAGCGATAAAGTTTTGAACAGTATCGCTTGGAGCAATTGGATTATTTAAATCTCTATTGTTATATACTTTTTCATCTAGAATTATCAATTCTCTATTATCAGTTATTCCCATAAATAACATTGCAATTGTATCAGGACTTTTTTGAGAATATGCTGTGTCTAACCCAGCACTAAAATAAATATATTTTTTTTGCTTAGCTTCTTCTTTAGTAATTACATGTTTAGTTATATCAAAGTTATTAAATACTAATCCTGTTGATTTTCCTCTCAAGCCCAAAATTTTGTTTTTATATAATTTCGTCCCTGTTGGAACACTATCTATTATTTGTTGTTTTTTTTCTTTTGTTAAACTTAAATTATGTTCAAAGCTAAAATACCACCAAGTCCAATCTGATGTTTGTGGTTGATTTAATTGTTTAAGTAATTCAATTGGTCCATCGTTTTTATATTTTTCTATCGGTCTAGATTTATTAACATATTGTGTATAACATTCTTTATTTGGGTCATCTGGATTGAGAGTACATAATTTATAATCTGCTCTCATAAATGCTTCTCTAACAAAATCCATATCTGCAATATTAAATTCATCTATGAATAAACCATAACATTGACCTCCTAAAGCTTTCTTCCATCTTGACTTATCATCATATCCTAATACATATATTATCTTGTTTCCTTTATCAGTATGATAGATAATATGAGGCATTCTAATTTTGCCTTTACCAGTTGGATTATATTCTATTAATCCACCTTCTTCATAGTCGCCAAAAATCTCTATTAAACCATTATCTGAATTTATTATATTTTTTTCAATAGTACCTAAATCTAAACCAGCAATTATACTAGCTTTAGAACTATTTGATTCTTCTATTCTAAACATAAATTTTGGAACAGCTACTGTTGTTTTTCCAGCTGCAGTTGTTCCCTCAAGAAATTCAGCTTCACATTTATGATGTAAAAAATCTATATATTTTTCACTTAATGGAAATACTTCTTCATTCACTCTTACCACCTAATTGTTTATTGATAGATGATAATATTTTAGTTGCTTTTGGATTATCAATCTGAACCTTAGATGTATATTCACCATCCATTTTATTTAATATATCCATAGCTTTGATTTTATCTAAAATTTCCTTGGAGTAAG
>CANQXC010000047.1 GCA_947627785.1 uncultured Clostridia bacterium
CCTCCATATAATGTATGTATATCTATTTGTGAGTTTATAACATTTGATAATACTTTTCTACCATTTACAACTACTGCTGCAGATGTTTCATCACAACTTGATTCAATTCCTAATACTACTATATCTTTCATATAAACTCCTATCATTTTTATTTAACAATATGTGAATACTTAAGATTATTTCCATATTTTTTCCACATATCTATTGTATTTTATCAATATATTTAGTGTTTGTCAACTATGTGTTAAGGGGGATGGAGAATAATAATGACACACGTTAATACTTTTTAGTGTACCCCAAATGAACATAAAAAAATCCCCCCGCTCGTAGTTGTGAGCGAGGGGACCTGCTTTTTAATGCACTTTTGCAGTTATTAAAAACAACTGCTGTGCAAAGGATTCCGTACCAGGCATAGAGCCACCAGCCAAAATGTAATTCGACTGCTCTTTGTTCAGTTCCTTTTGTTCAAATGCGTTATCCCAACGCAGTTTGCACAAAATCATATCACTGCCCGACAGTGTCAATGGTTCAATGGTTATCTTCCACTTTTTTTCAAGCCGGCAGATTTCCGACTTGTATAAAATCAAAGTAGTATCCCACTTACCTTTTTCGGCTGCACTTACAACCATAGCCTCGTGTTTGTCCATGCGCGACATTTTTTCAAGCATATTGCTTTCTCCTTTGCTATTATAGCAGATTTCTGAATTAGCTTAATGCATAATTCATATTTTATTTTATCACATTTATAAAGCTTTTGCAAACTCTATAATTTGTACTCTTTTTCCAGTTTTTCTGTTAAATATACTTTTGATATTATTTTTAATTCTTCTATTGATTCCTGTGGTACGCTAAATGAATATATTTTTTTTGCATCTGCTAATATTATATATCTTATTGCATCTTTTGTTGTTTCATTCATATTTATTGCACCCTTATCTAGTTTTCCACATGAGCTACATTTAAAACCATTATCTTTTATACTAAATATGCTTAAGCCCTCTTTTTCCTTACAAGTTTTACATTCTTGAATCTCCGGTCTGTATCCTATTATTGATAAAAGTCTAAGTCTAAATATTGATGTAATTAATTCTAAATCCTTATCTGTATTTGATATTACATAAAGAGTATTTAAAAATAATTGTAATACTTTATAATTGTTTTGATTTTCTGTTGTTACATCATTTATAATTTTTGTTATATATGCTGCATATTTTAACTTATCTAAATCTATTCTTATATTATAAAATAACTCTATTGTTTCACATGAATTCATACTATAATTTTCAGAGCCTTTATATAATAAATAATCTCCAAAACACAAAAATTGAGTGCCTGCCATTAAAAGGCTCTTTGGTCTCCTAGCGCCTTTTGCTACACACTCAATCTTTCCCATATTTGGTGTTAATATTGTAAGCATTTTGTCAAAATCAGACATAACTTTTTCAGCAATTATTATTCCCTTTGTTTTGACAGTTCCCATATTCTTTCACCTTTATATTATTTTCTATATTTTGTACCTCTCTTTGTACCTCTCTAAACTCTAAAAATGTATCTATATTCCCTGTATTTTTAAATGTATTCCACGCAATTTGTGTAATCATGCTTTCATCTCCTGTTTTTCAATTTAAAAATATTTTTTGTAAATTTACTTTTTTTATACTTGTATTCGCCTGCCAATATTTTCAAATTTATTGTAATTTAAATTTACTTACTATTGAACTATTGTCTTGCCAATTTTCTTTTACTTTGACCCATATTTTTAAATTTACCTTTGTTTGTAATATTTTTTCTATATCTTGTCTTGCATACATTCCTATTCTCTTTAGCATACTTCCATTTTTCCCTATAATAATTCCTTTATGGGATTCTCTAATTGTATATATTGTTGCTTCAACATCATATATATCTTCTTGCTTTGAAGTTTTTCTTAAATTCATTTTTTGTGTTTCTACATATATCCCATGTGGGATTTCTTCATCTAATAACTTTAATGCCTTTTCTCTAATGATTTCCTCTATAATTTGCCTTTCTGTTTGATCTGTATATTCATCCAAATCATAATATGCAGATCCTTCTGGAAGTAATTTTTCTATTTCTTTTACTATATCTTCTGTATTCTTGTTCTCCAATGCACTTACAGGTATTATTGCTTTAAAATCGTACTCGTCTTTATACATATCTATAAGTTTTAATAATTTTTCTTTTTGAATAAGGTCTATTTTATTCATTACAAGTATTGTTTTTGGTTTTAACTCTTTTATTTTATTAAGTATTATTCTATCTCCTGTTCCAATCTTACCGTGATGTTGCATCTATTAAAAATATTACAACATCACAATTTGGAATAGTTGTCCACGCAGTTTCTAGCATTGTATTTCCTAATTTTGTTTTTGGTTTGTGTATTCCAGGTGTATCTACAAATATTATTTGAGAATTTTCCCTATTTATTATTGCTTTAATTGCTGTTCTTGTTGTTTGACACTTATTTGCTGTTATTGCAACCTTCTCACCTACTAAACTATTTATTAATGTTGATTTTCCAACATTAGTTCTACCTATTATGGATACAAATCCTGACTTAAAATTTTTCATTTTTTAAAATCCCGCCATCTATAATCTAAAATTAACTCTGTATATCTTATTTTCTATTTGTTTTACTCTATTGTAATTTCTGCATTCATTGGACAGATTTGTATAAATGTGTTTCCATCATTTACCTGTATTTCTTCTCCATTTGTATAAGTATATACTGTCTGTCCACTATGTGAAGATTTTTCCCATTTTATTGGAACTACATATCCTCCTGTAACTAAATAACCAGAACCGCTTCCAATATTTTCTAGCTCTTGTCTTCCTTTATCCTCGCCATCATTTATTGTGTAATTTCTAACCTTATATATTATTATATTCTTTGCCGTATATTGCTCACCTGTTTCTAAATCTACATTTGGTGTGTCACTCATACTTCTTTTATATACTTTATTCTCTGAATCATATTCATAACTTGTTGAATGATAATATGAATATTCTATATCTACAGATGTTGCTTCTTCTGCACCTTCTAATTCTTGCATATTTATTTCGTCTACACTATAATTTAATAATAAATCTACATCAGTATCTCTTGTATATCCTTGTTTTTCAGCATATTTTTTTACATTTTCCATACTTGTGAAGCCTGTATGCTCATAATCTCTTTTTAGTGTAGTATCTCTAAAAAATACTGTTCCTTCCAATGCTATACCATCTAAATGAGCTATTGAATTTAATCTACTATATGCTTGTGGACTTCCTCCCCAATGTACAAATATTGCATCATTTTCTTGGGCATAATCTATAAAATAGTGTCTTGCACTCCTTATTGAACCAATCTTTGCTGTATCTTGATCTTTATATAATGCCATCATTCTTGTTATTCCGCCTTCTGCTATTATTTCATAAACTAGATATGCATCTTGTAAACCACATTGTGGCCATGCTGCATGATTATTATTTATCATAACAGCATATGGTCTTGATTTTGAATTCACATCTACTATTTGCAATTTTTTTATTTCTTCTTGCTGATTTATTTCACCTTCAGCTTGTTTTCCATCTTCTACTACTGGTTTTCCATCTTTTGATTTATTTAATTTTAATACTAGTAATACTCCTGAAATTATAATTATTACTAATAAAATTGTTACTAAAATTATTGTGCTTTTATTGTTTTTTTCTTTTTTTCTCATTTTTATAATTCATTCCTTTCTTAAACTCAGTTACTATACTCTTTTTAAATCTATTTTTTCTAGTATATTTTCTTCTTTTGCTCGCATTTCTTTCTTTTCTTCTTCTTCCATATGGTCATACCCTAATAAGTGATAAAATGAATGTACTACCATATATGCAAGTTCTCTTTCAAAACTATGCCCATATTCCTTTGCCTGTTGTTCTACTCTTTCTATTGATATTACCATGTCTCCTAATATATCTTCGTTTTCTAATTTTAAATTTTTTAGTTCTTCTTTCTCATACATAGGAAAAGATAATACATCTGTTTCCTTATCAATATTTCTGTATTCTCTATTAATCTGCTTTATATTTTTGGGATTTGTTAATACCACATTTACATATAAGTTTTTACCATTTAAATTTTCCTCTTTAAAACATTCCTGCAAAACCATGCTTATTATTTTTTTATATTCTTCTTTTTCATCTATATCTAAATAATTTAATTCTAATATTTCCATTATGCTGACCTCTTAATATATACCATTTTTTTGTATGTTTTTATTGATGTTGGTATACTTTTTATTGCTCCCATTTTCATCAATTTTTGCTTATGTAAATTAATTATTTTTTCATATTTTTTTCTATTAACTTTTAGTTTCTTTATATCTTCTTTTAAAAATAATATTTGTTTCTTTTCTACATCTTCTTTTACTTTTTCATATTTTTCCCAGAATTTTTTATACTCTTGTTTTTCTTCTGGCTTGTCCCAATATACTTTTGTTGATAATATTTTTATATTATAATCTTCTATTACATCAAATAGGGTCTCATACGCTCTTTCTTTCTTTGCTTCAGTTTTACTATTTACTATTAAGTCTCTTATCTGTTTTAATATATTTATATAACATTTTTCTGTAGCAGCTAATGGCAAACTATGTATAAATATTTTTCTACTTACTCCTAGTAATACAACCTTTTGCATTATTTTATCTCTTTCATCTAATTTTCCTACAGTTGTGTGCAAATACTGTTCATATTCTTCTTTTGCATTTTCATCTCCTTGTTCTATTTTTATAGGCAATACATCTAATATGTATTTTTCTAAAGTATTAAATATTTTATTATAAACATCTTCTTCACTCTTATGTACATTATCTGCTATTTCTACAGATAAATTTTTTAATATTCCTTTATATAATGAATCCATTTTTTCAACATAGAATTTTTTATATTTATTAACAAATTTTGAATTTCTCATAGCACTTACTGTTTCATAATCTATTCTTAATAAATATTCTTGTTTTCTATATTTATATTCTATATAATTTTTATTCTTTAAATTTACAACAAAATAATATTTGGCTAATGCGTCTTTTTCAAAATTTGTTGCTGTGTTATTTTTTACTTTTTTATATAAAGAATCCATTATGTATTTATCTATTGCTTCAAGATATAATGAATAACTGTCTTCAAACTTTGCTAATTGTTCTTCCATATTAGATTCTAAATAATTGTTATATGCTTTCATCAAACTTGTTCTTTTTATGGAAATCATTACTCCGTTTAGTCCAACCCTTGTAGGTATAAGTAATTTTGAAAGTGTACTACTTATCTTTGAAAAAAACGTTTTGTCTGTCTCTACTACTCTTAAACTCCTTTGCTCCATATTTTATCAATCCCTTCTTTTATATATTTATCTTCTGCTCTATTCCAATATTTTCTAAAACCTCATATGTTACCTCTACCTCTAAGTATCCATCATTTGAATATGTGTTTATATTTTTATTTACTATATTATTTTTATCTTTTATTTGTTTCTCAAGTTCTTCCTCTGCCATTTGTGTTAGTATCTCTGCTAGTTCCTCCTCGGTATATGTTTTTTCCTGCATAACATATTCTTTATTTGTTGTTTTTACAATTTCTATAGGTAAATAAAAATTTGAAAATAACATCAATTTTTTTTCTTCATTAATTGTATCATATTTTTCAAATTTTGAAAGAGTTTTGAATAAATTTATTTGATTTTTTTTAAATTTTATACTATATTTTTTTTCTACATTTCCTGTTTCAACTTGAACTTGCTGTGTAAACATGGCTTTTTCTGTTTTTGTATACCATACTTTTGCTTGTATGTTTGCTTTACTATGTACAAATCTTTTTCCTGTATATTTTCCCTCCACATAACTATTAACTAAAACTTGCCCTTTTTCTACTATATCACCAACTTTTACTGCTGCGGTTCCATTTTGAACATCAATTTTTGTTATTATTCCTGTTTTATCAGCAATAATATCACAATACTCATTTTCATCTATAATCTCTGGTGCTTTTTCTGTTTCCTTTATCTTTATTATTGCATTTGTTCCACTAAGTGTAATTCCTATCCATGCAATATCATCTCTTTTTAATCTTATTTTATTTATCACAGCATTTGTATCCATATCATTTTTTGACATTCCTACAGATAATCCACTTTCTTCTAAACTTTTTATTAATTCCTCCTTGCTAATATTTATATTACCACTTATATCTATATTCCATACATAATTTGATGAAATTACCATAAATATTATTACTATAAGAAAAAATACAACAAATATTTTTCTTTTTCTATATTTGTGTGCTGTAAATGGTAATCCGTTTTTACTTTGAATTTTTATTTTTGATTTTGTTTTTTTAGCTACTTGTCTTAATCGTTTATAATCTGCTAATTTAACATCTGCATACATTATTGTTGATTTTTCTCTTTTTATATCCATAAGTAATATTTTCTTACTTATACACATATTTATAAATCTTTCTATAAAAAAACCTTCTACTTTTACATTAACATATCCTGTAAAATATTTTAATATATTATTTACAAACAATACTTTCACTCCTCTTCATTTTTTTCTAATTCTATACTTTTTATTGTTCCTTTTATCGCTATATCATCCTCTGTTATTTGCTCTAACGTTAGTTTATAG
>CANQXC010000048.1 GCA_947627785.1 uncultured Clostridia bacterium
TTTTTTGTAAAATTTTTCTTTTAAGAAATACAATTTTTCATCATTATTATACAATAATAGCAAGAAATTATCAATAATTTTTTGCTATATAACTATAAGTAATATTTTATTATAAGATTTTTTAACTTGTATATTATTCCATATTCTGTAAAAAATATATACTATGAATAAATTATTTTTAATGAGAAATCCTGATTTGTTTCAAGGAGAAAAATTTTTAACTAAAAACATAAATTATTTTGAAGGTTGGTATTTTAAGAACTCTAATAATAAAGAATCTATTTCTTTTATTCCAGGAATAAATATAGATGAGAATAAAAAAGCTTTTATACAAGTTATAACAACTAATAGCTCATATTTTATAGATTATGATATTAGTGAATTCGAATTTAGTACCAATCCTTTTTATGTAAAAATAGGTAACAATTTTTTCTCTAAGAATAATATTCATATACAAAGAGATGATGTTAATAAAAATTTGCATATTAGTGGAGATATTAAATATTCAAATAGCAAAAATATTAATACAAGTTTTATAAATCCAAATATAATGGGACCATTTTCTTTTGTACCATTTATGGAATGTAATCATGCAATACTTAGTATGAAAAATAATGCTAATGGATTAATAAAAATTAATAATAAAGAATTATTATTTAACAATGATAATGGCTATATAGAAAAGGATTGGGGAGTTTCTTTCCCTAGTTCTTATATTTGGTGTCAAGGTAATAATTTCAAGAATCCAAGTAGTAGCTTTATGCTTTCAATTGCAGATATTCCATTTAAATTATTTAATTTTAAAGGATTGATTTCTGTTCTTGTTGTTGAGGATAAAGAATTTAAATTTACAACTTACAATAATTCTAAATTGTTAAATTTTAAACTAGATAAAAATTTTCTTAATATTATTTTACAAAAAGGGAAATTTTCTTTAGATGTTCAAGCCCATAGTAATTTTGGGAACAAATTATCTGCTCCTGTTAAGGGAAAAATGCAAAAAGATATTATAGAAAGTATTAATTCAAACATTACTGTAACTCTTAAAGAAAATAATAATGTTATTTTTTCAGATACAAGCAATAATTGTGGTTTAGAGGTTGTGCAGAATGATTTAGGAAACTAACATTTTTTATAAAACGTTACCCACCAACACAATCAAAGATTGTGGGTTGGTACCTAAGAACCTTGTTGTCTATGACAATAAATAAACGGAAACCGTATTAACAGTTTCCGTCTATTTGGTTTATTACCAATTTTGCACAATTTCTCCTTTCTTATACAAAACTTGCGGTGCTGTCCAGTAGAAGGGTAAATCCCCCATGGAAGTTCGCACAATTGGAGCAAGCTCCGGTTCCTCGTATGGTCTTATTGCAACTTTCGCGTTAAAGAGAATAATCCGCACGCTTTCGTCTCTCCACGTCTCAGCCAATACGTATGTTTTATTGCCGTCATGAATAAAACATACGCAGATTCCATCAACGTCACCAGCCAATTTCTTAGCTTCCTCAAAGAGTTCTTTTTCTTGAGCAGGTGAAACAAATTCCAGTCCCCACCAACTAGGGTCTACACAAAACTCCATGGGGTCGAATTTGCAAAGTTCACTTACCCTTTTCATTTCTACTGTTTTCATTTTTTACCTTTCTGCCTCTCGGCGTGCCTCTATCTTGTAAAAGGAGGTTTGTTTTCAAAGTGCTTCCTAAATCCTATGCGGATTTCGTACTTTACATAATATCGCATTCTTCCCAAAAAAGCAAATTTTATCTTGTTTCAATTTTCAAATCTACGTTCTAAAGCAAAAAATCAAAGGAAAAATGCTTATTGCATTTTTTCTTTGATTTTCATAAGTGTTGTTAAAGCATCTATTGGTGTTATTTCATTTAAGTTTATTTTATCTATTTCATGTGCTATTTCTGCTAACTTATAATTATAAAAATCTAGTTGTCCTTCTGGTTGTTTTTTGTTTTCTGCTTTTTTCTGTCCTAACATGCTTTTTCTTTCTAGTGTTCTTAATATTTCATTAGACCTTTTTACAACTGCCTGTGGCACACCTGCTAATTTTGCAACATGTATTCCATAGCTTTCATCTGTTCCACCTGGTATTATTTTTCTTAAGAAAATTATGTCCTCTCCCTTTTCTTTTACAGCAATTGAATAATTTTTTACTCCTTCTATTTTGCTTTCTAATTCTGTAAGCTCATGATAGTGCGTTGCAAATAAGGTTTTTGCTCCACATTTTGTTTTATCTGTAATATGTTCTACAACTGCCCATGCAATTGAAAGTCCATCATATGTAGAAGTACCTCTTCCAATTTCATCTAGTATTATTAAGCTATTTGATGTTGCTTCTTTTAATATTGTTGCAACTTCCATCATTTCAACCATAAATGTACTTTGTCCCATGCTTAAATCATCAGATGCTCCAACCCTTGTAAAGATTTTATCTACTACACCTATTTTTGCATATGATGCAGGCACAAAGCTTCCTATCTGTGCCATTAATGTAATTAATGCCACTTGCCTCATATATGTAGATTTTCCTGCCATGTTTGGTCCTGTAATTATTGATAGTCTATCTTCTTCTTTATTTAAATATGTATCATTTGATACAAAAGTACCTGAATCTATCATTTTTTCAATTACTGGATGACGTCCCTCTTTTATATCTATTTCTCCACTATTATCTACTATTGGACATACATAGTTCATATCTTCTGCAACAATTGCAAGTGATGCAAGCACATCTAAAGTTGCAACTATATTTGCTGTGGCCTGTAAACGTTTTATATTTTGTGCTACTGTGTTTCTTATTTCTATAAATAACTCATATTCTAGATTTATTAATTTTTCTTCTGCACCTAAAATTTTACTTTCTAACTCATTTAGCTCTTCTGTTATATATCTTTCACCATTTGTTAAAGTCTGCTTTCTTATATATGTACTTGGAACTAAACTTAAATTTGATTTTGTTACTTCTATATAATATCCAAAAACCTTATTAAAACCTACTTTTAAATTTTTTATTCCAGTTGTCTCTTTTTCTCTTTGTTCCAATTCTAAAAGCCATGTTTTTCCTTCTGTTGAAGCTTTTCTATATTCATCTACCTCACTATTATAACCTGTTTTTATAACTCCACCTTCTTTTACAGTTATTGGTGGGTCTTCTACTATGCTAGATTCTATTAGCTTTGCTATATCTTCGCAAGCATCTAAATTTTTTTCTAATTGTTTTAATAATTCTGAATTGCTTGTACTTATTAAATTTTTTATGTTTGGTATTTGCATTAATGAATTTTTAAGTGCATTCATTTCTCTTCCATTACTATTTCCATAAGCAAGCTTTCCTACAAGTCTTTCTATATCATAAACTCTTTTTAAGTTTTCTTGCAATTCTCCTCTTAGAATACTATTATCTTTTAGTTCGCCTACCGCTTCTAATCTATTATTTATTTCTGTAACATCTACTAATGGTTCACTAATCCATTTTCTAATCATTCTACCACCCATAGATGTTGAAGTTTTATCTAAAACCCAAAGTAAAGTTCCTCTTTTTCCTTTATCATGTTGTCTTTCTAATAATTCTAAATTTCTCCTTGCTGCTATATCTAAAGCCATGTATTTTTGTAAATTATAGAATTTTATATGATTTATATGGTCAAGTTTCATCTTTTGTGTTTGATTTAAATATGCAAGTAATCCATTTATTGCAACAGTCTCTAGTTCATAATTATCTAAATTTTTAATTGTTTTATCATCATATAATAAATTGTAGTTTTGCAACAGTGTATCTTTATCATCTTTGAAATTTCCATCATCGAAATTATTTATGTATACTTTAAATTTTTTTCTTATTTCATTTATTTCTTCTTCTGAACTATATAAAAAGCTATTTACGATTAGCTCAGCTGGTCCGAAATTTTGCAATTTCATCTAGTAAAGTGGCAAAATTGTTATTTTCTACTATTTTTGTTGAATAGAAATCCCCTGTGGATATATCGCATATAGCTATTCCAAAATAAACACCCCTTTTAAATACAGACATTATATAATTGTTTTTTTTCTCATCTAGCATATTACTCTCAATTACTGTTCCTGGTGTTACTATCCTTATAACATCGCGTTTTACCATTCCTTTTGTTAATTTTGGATCTTCTAACTGCTCACATATTGCTACCTTATATCCTTTTTCTATTAATTTAGAAACATAATTATCCACTGCATGAAATGGTATGCCACACATTGGTGCCCTTTCTTCTTGTCCACATTCTTTGCCTGTAAGTGTTATCTCTAACTCTCTAGAAGCAGTTTTTGCATCTTCAAAAAACATTTCATAGAAATCTCCAATTCTAAAAAATAAAATTGCATCTTTATGTTGCTCTTTTACATTAAAATATTGTTGCATCATAGGTGAAAATTCTGCCATATATCATTATCCTTTCTTTTTTTCCATTATGTGACATATTATACCACAAAAATTTTGCTTGAACAATTATTTATTTATAAATCTTTCCTTTTAAGTAAATTTGTTACACTTATATGTAATACAAATTTATATTGGCATGCTCTATTTTGTATCTATATGTTCTTCAATCCTTTAAGGTTATATTTAAATCTACATGTTTAAATTTCTTTATTTAGGTTTCCATTTGTATAATTCTTTCCTTCTAGTCTATTACCATTTTTATGTATATTTATTATTTCATTTATTTGTTCTATATTTTCATCTAAAATATCTATTCTTATTGAATCAACATTTAGTTCTTTCCATTCAATTGAAGTTATTTTTGAATTATATATTAAATTATTGCAGTTTATTCTATCTGTTTTTATTGGAAATTCAAAATTCATTCTATCCTTTAATTTATACTCTCCTTTCGTACAAGGTGCTGAACAATTTTTATATGTACCTATTGCACAATATTCTGTTGTCATAAGAAGAGTTCTTCCATATACAATAAGTTCTTTTGGTACTATATTACTTAAATTTTTTATTGTATCCTTTTCAAATTCAGGAGATACCGTGTATTTTGTTATTCCAAGTTTTTTTAATTCTTGGATTGTATAATTATTACTGATATTTAAAGTGTAATTTGAAACTATATTTTTTAAACACTGCATTTTTAAAGCATCTATATTCTCTCTTTGATTAAATTTGTAATTTTCAAGAGTTTCTATCTGTGAAAGATTAGATACTACTATGCCTTTTATATTATTTTTTAATATTTCTCCAATATCTATTTTTTCATAATTACTCTTGCTGATTGCTGGCATAAGTAGATATACATTAAATTTATTACATATTTTTTGTATTTGACTTTTTAACTTTGGCATAGCAAAAAATCTTAATGGAATATATACATTATCTGCATTTTGTATTTTTTCATAATCCATTGTTTCATCTATATTATTTAAGCATAAACTTATTTCTGGTTCTTTTGCAAGCAATTTGCCTTCTTCTATATTTTTACAATCTGTCTTTCTTTCTTCACGTTTGAATGTTAATTTTATTTTTTCTTCTAGTTCCTGTATTGCATTTCTCCTTATTTCATTTATATTACTTATGGATGTTATAAGTTTTTCTCCTAGTTCTACTTCTATATTATTTATTTTAAATACAGTATTTCCAAGTTTTGATAACTGTTCTTTTACTCTTTCTTCTGTTAGACCTATATTTTCTGCTTTTTCTGGTATTGCACCTGTTTTTTCTACAACTATTTTTGATAAATTATCTATTAAACGTAAAGTTATAGGAGAATTTTGTTTTATTATAATTTTGCAGTCAATTTCTCTTTTTATATTTTCTTTACTTGATATTTGCTCCATTTCTTTATTTAAAAGTATTGATACTGTTTTATATATTTTATCTCCTGGATTTATTTTCCCATTTATTCTTCCTATTGTTATTGTTTGTCCCTTATTTGCTGTTTTTATATTTGCATTATTAATCATAAGCTCAGATATTTTGCAAGATTCATTGTTTATACTTATACTATCTCCGTAAAGTAATTGTTCTTTCTGTTTTAAATTTTACATATCCTTTATTTGAATTATAATTTGAAACTTCACCTACATATATACCCATATGATTTGGCTTAAATTTATACATCATATCTTTTCCGAGTTTTCCCTTTAAATATCCTGTACTAAAGCCACCTCTATTAAATATTTGCATCAATTTTTCTCTATCTTCTTTATCTACTATATATGGTTTGTTGCTATTTGCTAAATCTATGTATTTTCTGTATATTGATGTTACTAAGCCAACATATGTAGGAGATTTCATTCTTCCTTCTATTTTAAATGATTTTACTCCTGATGCTATTAATTCTGGTAAAATATCTAATGTGCATACATCTTTTGAACTTAAAAGATATCCTTTATCTACTACTTTATTATCTTTTAATAATGAATATGGAAGTCTACAAGTACCTGCACATTTTCCTCTATTTCCGCTTCTTCCACCTATTATACTACTCATTAAACATTGCCCTGAATAACATATACAAAGAGCTCCATGTATAAATATTTCTATTTCCATATTAGTATTTTTGCAAATATTTTTTATCTCTTCAATTGATAGT
>CANQXC010000049.1 GCA_947627785.1 uncultured Clostridia bacterium
TTTAAATAATTAAAAAAAATTGCTATAAGACTTGACAAAATTGGAAAATACTAGTATACTAGTTTAGTAGCTAAAAATTAGAAAAAGTATATATATAAATAAATGTACTGGTAGAGGAGGGAAAATTATGGCACAACCAAAAAGAAGATGGTCTAAAGAAAGAACAAGAACAAAAAGATCAACATGGAAATTAGAAGAACCAAATATAGCAAGATGTAAACATTGTAACGAGCCAGTAATGCCACATAGAGTATGCTCAAACTGTGGATATTATGATGGTAAAGAAGTAGTAAAAAAAGATGCCGAATAGGCATTTTTTTTTGATAATTTATTGCTAAAAGTAATCATTTATGATATACTAACAAAAAAATATAAGAAGGTCGATAATTTGGAAACTAATGAAAATTTAACCGAAAAATTAAAATTTATTGGGCTAGATTTAGAAAACATACCAGACAAATTAAAATTTTTTCAAAATATTAATTTTAAGATGCAAAAGAATTATAATGAAAAAAATTATAAAGTGTATAGGTATATAGATATAGACGATATAGATATATTTTTAACTCCAACTAATAGGTTAACAGATTATACAGAAAAATATGCTAAAGCATTGCCTATAGGAGCATATTTAAGTACTGATACAGATGAGGAAATTGAGAAAAATATTGAATTTCTAAAGCTCATAAAAGACTGCCAAATTGAAGAGATAAAAAATATTGATGTTATGCAAAAAGAGTTAACTAAACAAATACCATATAATGTAAAATATCACAAAGACTATTTGTGGCAAATCTATTATTCAGATGTATCAAAAAGATATTTTATGCTTGTACCTATAAGAGAATCAGAATGTTCAGGCTTGTTTTATATACTAAAAAAACAATTAGAAAATAAACATCAAAAAATATATGTACCATTATGCTATGCAAGTTATAGTAATAAATTTTTATATAATGAAGAAATAGATGAAATGGAAAAATATTTATGCTTCTTTACAAAAGATTGGCCATTGATATATGAGGTATACGATAAAGAAGATAATATGAGTATGCAAATAGTTGGTAAAGCATTAATATATGATACTTTAAAAAGTGAATATAAATTAGAGTTTCATGATCAAGGGGAAGCAGAGAATTATTATAAATTACTAAAAGCATTGTTCATACTAGAAACACATTTATCACATCATTATAAATTTGATATTAAATTAGACAAAAAAGGATGGCTACATTTTTATCTTGATAAAAAAGAAATAGATTACAAAGAGCTTGCATTATTCATTAAGGATGAGTATGTTAAAGGATTAGAAAAAGTAATAAAAACAAAGGAAACAAAAATTAATCTAGAGAAGAAATTGAAAAATTTGAAAAAATTAAGCAACTCTTTAGATGAAGAATATTATGATAAAGAAAAACAAATATCAACATTTTTGGAATATAAAAAGACATTTTTTGGAAGGGTTAGATATTTTATTAAATATAAAAAAATAACATTACATACTACTACAAAAAGAAATACTCCAAAGGAAGATAATGGTACATTAAAGTATTGCGAAAGAATGGATATAAAGGAAGCATATACACTTGAAGAACTTCTAGAATTATATACTAATTTAGACCAAGAGATAAATGCTGTAAGTGACCTAGAAGGAGATATAGAAGCATTAAATCAAAGAATAGATGTATTAAAAGTAAAGATAAAAAATGCAAACCAATATATTAAAGAAATAGATGACCATAAAAAGAGTATTTTTGAGTTTTGGAGGTTTACTAATAAAAACGAGACAAAGCAGTTAAATGAAGGTATGGCAGAAACTCCTAAGAGTAAAAAATTAAAAAAGACATTTAATTATGAATTGGATTTTGAGGATTTATCAAAACAATATGACAGAACAGAAAGAACTGCTTTTTCTAAGGAAGAAACAGATTGTATATTTATAGCAACAACTAATATTATAGATGATATAAATTTGGTATTAAATAAAAAGAATATACCAGAAGAACATCTATCAAATTTGAAAGAAGAAATGATTGAAGCAAATAAAATGGGTTCTTTTGATATATTTGGAAGTGTTTCATCATCTAAAGATAGAATAAAGACTTTGGGTAATATAAAACACAGAGAAAATGAAAAAAATAAATTTGTTATATTAAATTTGAAAGAAGAAACAACTTTAGATGAATATAAAAATACAATAAAACATATAATTGATGTAATACAAGAATGTATGAAAAAATTTAAGAATACAATAGAAATACCAATATATAAGACAGGAGAATTAGAAGATGGCTTAAATGTATTTTACATAAATCCAGAAAATGCCATAAAACATTCATCAGGAAGAGAAACAAAGCTATATAAAATAGTTCTAAAGGAGAATATAAATTGTTTAGCATTTACAAACATTGTGTATTTTAACAATGCGAATCAGACTTTGCCACTTGGAATGCATGTTACAGATGGAATCCTTATAGATACTAAAAAAACTAATTTAGAATTAAAAGAAAAAAATCAGAATTATATAATAAAAGCTGAAGAAGATGCAGTAAAACCAGAATATTTAAAAATAGATATAGAAGAATATGAAATATGCTAACGTTTATTTAATAAGTACTAGTATAAATCTAAATAAAAGAACAATTTAGAATTTGTATTAGTACTTATTATATTAAGGACAACTTCTTAGCATATTTTTTTTACATTTGAATATATATTAAAAAAGACATATTCAAAATAGGAATATAATTTTGAATATACTTTACCAAAAAATAACGATAGAAAGGAAGAAAATTGAGTATGAATGTAGCAGTAATAAATTTAAGAGATATATTAAAGTATTTTTTTAAAATTCTTATTGCAATATTCATAGTTTTTTTTACAATGCATTATATAACAAACTCAAAGAGAAATTTAAAACAAATGATATCAACTAATGTAAATGGTAGATTTTTAAAGGACTGTATACAAGTAACAATTCCTTTGTTACCAAGTATTAAAACTAGTAGTAAACCTGAAATTAAAATAACTAATTTAATAGGAATGGAGCTGCCATTCTTCAATAGCGATGTAATAGAGTTTAGTAATAATGAAATTAATGTAGCAAATAAAAACAATACAGATAATGTAGATACTGAAAAAACTGAAACACAGATTTCAACAGAAAATCAATCTATTACTATATCACCTAATGTAGAAATACCAAAGGTTGCACAAACAGAAGAAGTAACAGATAGAAATTTTATACCACGTACTAATACTTATTATGGTACAGTAAAAATAGATAATCAAAGTGACTATACATTAACAGAAGATATGCTTATACCGGATGTTGAACTTAGTAACAAAAAAGATATATTAATTTTTCACACTCATACATGTGAGAGCTATACGCCTTCCCAAATGTATAATTATACAATGACAGGAAATTATAGAACAACAGATTCTAATTATAATGTAGTAAGAGTTGGAACAGAGCTTACAACATATTTAACTCGGGAAAGGATTTAATGTAGTACATGATGGAACATATCATGATTATCCTTCTTATTCTGGTTCATATACAAGGTCATTAGAAACAGTTGAAAGGTTATTATATGGAAAAGATACAGAACTTGTTATAGATTTACATCGTGATGCTGTTGGAAATGGAGATACTTATGGACCAACTGTAATGGTAAATGGTCAAAGGGTTGCACAATTAATGTTTGTAATTGGCACAGATGGAGGTGGTTCTGAGCATCCTAACTGGGTACAGAATTTAAAAGTAGCAGTAAAGATTCAAGAAAAAGCAAATGAAATGTATCCAGGTTTATTTAGGTCAATGATTGTAAGAAATTCAAGATATAATCAACATGTAGCTAAAGGTGCAAGTATAATTGAAGTTGGTGCAACTGCAAATACCTTAGAAGAATGTTTATTAAGTATGCAATGTTTAGCTAATGTAATGGAAGAGGTGTGCAAATAACTTGCTAAAATAAATAGAATATGCTATTATGTAAGCAAATGCTTAACGGTGAATGAATACTTATATAAAATTAGAAGGGAATGTGTTTTTTAGTGGATATAGAAAATTTATTAAATAAAGAAATAATAAAATTAAAAGAAAATGAAATAGAAGAACCAATTAGTAAAGCAAGAAGGTTGCTTGCTTTTACATTAAATGTAAGTAAAGAGTATTTATTAATAAATAATAAGCAAGAGGTATTAAAGGATAAAATTGAAGAATTTAATAGATATATAGATAAATTAATAGAAGGTAAACCTATACAGTATATAATAGGAAAACAAAATTTTATGGGATTTGAATTTATAGTAAATAGGAATGTTTTAATACCACAACCAGATACTGAAATACTAGTAGAGAAGACCATAGAAATAGCTAAAACGTATAAGGAACCAAGAATATTAGATTTGTGTACTGGAAGCGGTGCAATTGCAATATCTATTTCAAGGCTTATGCCTAATGCCAAAGTTTTTGCTTCTGATATAAGTAATGAAGCTTTAAAAGTTGCAAAAATAAACGATAAAGAAAATAAAGTAACTTTTATAAAATCAGATATGTTCAAAAATGTAAATGAAAAATTTGATATAATAGTTTCAAATCCTCCGTACATTAGAACAGAAGAAATAAAGACTTTAAGTAAAGAAGTTCAAAATGAACCTATCATTGCATTAGATGGTGGACAAGATGGTTTGAATTTTTATAGAGATATAATAAAAAATGCAAGTAATTATTTAAATCCGAATGGGCATTTATGTTTAGAAACAGGGGAAGATCAAAGAGAAGATATTATAGATATAATAAAACAAAACAAAAATTATGCAGATATAAAAGCTTACAAAGATTTGAATGGTAATGACAGAGTTTTGATTGCTAATTACACATAACCTCATAAAATCCTAATAATGCAAAACATAAATAGAATCCTTTAATAAATAAAGGTATTTTATAACCAGTTGCTTTATATAGCTGAAAGTAACTAACGCAGAAATTAAATATTTCACTAATCATAATACATATAAGGTAACCTGTTAAACCATAAATAGGTAACAATACATATAATAAACTAATTGTTATTATTAAATCAAATATATTGCAAATCATAACACCAAATTGCTTATTTAGCCCCTTTAACATACTGTCAATTATATTATCTGGGAACATAAATAAAATAATTGGAGATAGAATTTTTATGTATTTTGCACATTCCAAGTTATGAAACACCATAAGGCTAATTTCATTAGAGAACATATAGAATATTATAGAAACAATTATAGAGAATATAGATGTTGTTAAAAATACTTTATTGCTAATATCTAAAATTCTCTTTTTATATTGCTTTGCCAATAAACTTGCAAATTCAGGGATAAGTAAACTGCTAAATGAAAAGATAAAAACATTAGGAAATAGTAGAACAGACATTGTCATTCCATTTATTTTTCCATATTCTGCTAATGCTAAATTATAAGATAGACCAAATAGCATTAATCTATTAGGAATTATAAATTGTTTTAGAGTTGATAAACCAGAGCGAATATATGAAGTAATAGAAACAGGGAAAGCAATTTGAAAAATTCTTTTCTTAAATGTAATATCTGAATTACATCTATTACTGTATCTCTTTTTCTCATTATTATATAAGAAAAGTAGTAGAGTACAAGATGAAATTTCAGATATAACATCTGCTAAAATTAAACAATTGCAAATTGCTTCTAAGTTTCTATTTGGATAAAAATCTAGTAAGAAAATAGTTGCTATAATTTTTACAAATAGTTCAAAAACTTGAGAGAATGCACTTTTGTACCCTTTCCTTACAGCAGAAAAATATCCGTTTATAACACTTGAAATGCTAATAAATGGTAAGCCTACTGCAATTAAATAAAGTGGTGTACCAGAAACAATAGATTTTAACCAATTTTGTGAGATAATATCAGAAAATGATACAACTAAAAAACTACTTCCTAAACCTAAAGTTATGGAGAATACAAAACAACTCTTAACAGCTTTTAGTCCATTAATAAAATTTTGATTTGCAAATTGTTCTGAAACAATGCAAGTACATGCAAGGCTTAGACCAGAAGTAGCAAGAGTAATAGCAAAGTTATATACAGACATAACTAGGCTAAATGCACCAACTGCTTCTGAGCCAATTTTATTAGAAACGTAAAGGTTTAAAACCATTCCAATACTTTTCATAATAAAAGAGGTAACAGTTAAAATTGCTCCATTAATAAAGAAAATTTTTGTCCTTCTCAAGGTATCACCACTAAATAAATATGCTATATTTATTTAGAATATGTTTTTAAGTAATAAAAGTAAGAGTTATAAAATTCTTCCAGGGATTCCAACAACAGTAACATTTTCTGGTACATCTTTTAGAACAACAGCATTTGCTCCAATTTTGGCATTATTTCCTATTGTAATATTGCCAAGTATTTTTGCACCACAACCTATTAATACATTATTTCCAATGGTAGGGTGTCGTTTACCTTTTTGCTTGCCAGTGCCACCAAGAGTTAC
>CANQXC010000050.1 GCA_947627785.1 uncultured Clostridia bacterium
TACTACGTTTTTTTGGATTTGTCTACATAAAATGGTAAAATTATGTTAATTTTTATTTTTTTTCCTATTATTTCACAAAATTTTTACATGTTTTTTCTATTTTTTTATTTCTAAAACCTTATATTTTGCTATCCCTCCAGGAGTATTTGCTTCTATAATTTGGTTTTTCTTAGCACCAATTAATGCTGCTCCTATTGGTGATACATTTGAAATTCTATTTTTACTTAAATCAACCTCTGTTGAACCTACTATTGTATATTCTAATTCTTCATTAAATTCTATATCTAAAATTTTTACTGTATTTCCTACTTGTACTGTCTTTGTATCTATTTCAGATTCATCTATAATTCTTGCATATCTTAATTTATTTTCTAAATCCACTATTTTAATTTCATTGTCTGCTTGTGCATTCTTTGCTTCATCATATTCTGAATTCTCTGATAAATCTCCAAAACCTAATGCAACTTTAATACGCTCTGAAATTTCAGCTCTTTTCTCTGTTTTTAAATACTCTAATTGCTTTTCTAAATTGTCATATCCTTCTTGTGTTAATAAAATTTCTTTTTCTTCCATTTTTCATTACTCCTTTTTATTTAGTTATAAATATTTATCATAGTTTCTTAATCTTACTCTACAATGTTTATTTTGTCAAGTAGAATTTTGTAAATTTCTACAAATTCTGTAACTACTATCTATTGAATATCTACTTTGGTTATATTCATTGTAAAAACTCTTTTGCATTTATTACCCCATTTACACCAATCAGTCTTCTAATTTTTATAAAATCTTTTTCTATTTGTTCAAAAATCTTCAAAACCGGTTTTGTATATACAATGGACTCGTACATCGCTTTGTCTTCAAAACCTTCTAATTTATATTTACTTGGTATTTCTAATTCCCAAGATTTAATATTAATACCCGTAAATTTTTTTGAATTTATATTTATATTTTGAGGAATATTTACAATAACGGCATTATTTGGTATTTCTAGTCTATTTATTATTTCTTCAGGAAAATCTATATTTATTATAATATCTGTAGTTCTTAAATTTGTTTTTATATTATTAGATAGTTTTATTAGTATGCCTAATTCTTCATATAAATAATCAACAACTTTTTTAAATTTTTTGGTGTTTGTTGTTATTATGTTTAACCTTTTTATGCTATGTGCTATTCTTATTATTGTTTCTACATTTACATTATCATTTTCATTAACTACTAATGTAACTTCTCCTGCCTCTATATTGCTCTTTTTATATTCATATATTTTTTTTATTACATCGTATACAAAAAATCTTGATATATTATTTCCATCTAAAATATTAAAATTATTTTTATACAATATGTTTTTTACATTTTCATCTTGCATTAATTCTGTTTCTAATACTATGTTTTTTATACTATTTGAATACAAATATTTACTTAATTTTTCTATAACCTTTTCTTTCTTTCTATTTTTACTTGTTTTTTTTATTGGCAAGTATACCATTTCTTTATCTTCTATTTTTTCTGTCTTAATTATATTTAACAAGCTTTGAAAATATTCTATTTTTTCTGATTTTTTAATATATACAACCATAAAGTATTACTTTCCTTCTAGGGTTTAATTTAAAATATTTTATACCCTAGAATATTATATTTATGGCATGTATAAATTTAGAACAGTTTTTTAATTTTATTTAATATTATATAATTTTTCCACCACCAAGCAAAATATCTCCATCATAAAACACCACTGATTGTCCACTTGTTGCTGCTCGCTGTGGCTCTATAAATTCTACTTTTACTTTATCACCTATTGGAATTACCTTAGCTTTTGCAACCTTTGCTCTATATCTTATCTTTGCATAACATTCTATCTCTTTTTCTAATTTATCGAATACTAGCCAGTTTAGTTCATCTGCATATAACTCTTTATTATATAAATTTTCTTCTGTTCCAACTACTACTTCATTTTTTTCTTTGTTTAATTTTATAACATATAGTGGCTCTTTATAGGCTATCCCTAAACCCTTTCTTTGACCTATTGTATAGTTTGTTAAGCCTTTATGTTTTCCTAGTATTTCGCCATTTTGTAATACTATATTTCCTTCTTTTTCTTTTATATAATCTTTTAAAAATAATTTATAATCATCATTTGGTATAAAACATATTTCTTGACTATCTTTTTTATGTGCTATATTTAAACCATTATCTTCTGCAATTTTTCTTGTTTCTTGTTTGGTTTTTAAATTTTGTAAAGGAAATAATATATGTGGTATTACTTCCCTTGGAATTGAATATAAGAAATATGTTTGGTCTTTTTTCTCTTCGTCTGATTTTTTTAGTACATATTGTTTATATTTTTCTGAATATTCTACTTTTGAATAATGTCCTGTTGCTATATATTCACACTCTAATTCTAATGCCCTTTTATACATTAATCCAAATTTTAAATATTTATTACATTCTACACATGGATTTGGTGTTCTTGCATTTTTATATTCACATATGAAATTTTTTATAACTCTGTTTTCAAATTCTTTTTTAAAATTCAATGTATAGTGTGGTATTTTTAAATAATCGCATACTTTCTTTGCATCTAATGTTGAATTTGTATTGCAACAGCTTCCTTCTATTTCTCCTTCATATAATTTCATTGTGATTCCTATTACTTCATATCCTTGTTCTTTTAATAGAATGGCTGCTACACTACTATCTACTCCTCCACTCATTCCTAATAATACTCGTTTCATTTTTATATTTTAACCTTTCTTAATTTTGTACTAGTATACTACAATATCTATTTGTTATTAATTGCGAAATTCCAGCCATCCCTGCACATTTCTTCTATACCTCTTGTAGCTTTCCAGCCTAATTCTTTCTCAGCTTTACTTGCATCTGCATAACATGCTGGAATATCTCCTTTTCTTCTTGGACCTATCTTATATTTTACTTTTACATTATTTACTTTTTCAAATGTTTTTATCAATTCTAATACAGAGTATCCATTTCCGGTTCCAAGATTATATATTTTCACTCCCGCTTCATTTCTAATTTTTTCTAATGCTTTTAAGTGTCCTAAACTTAAGTCTACAACATGAATATAGTCCCTTACGCCTGTTCCATCTTTTGTTGGATAGTCATTTCCAAATACGGTTAATTCTTCGTATTTACCAGCAGCTACACCAATTATATATGGCATTACATTGTTTGGTATTCCATTTGGAACTTCTCCAATTAATCCACTTTCGTGTGCACCAATTGGATTGAAATATCTTAATAATACTACTCTAAAATCTTTATCTGCTACTGCTACATCTTGCAAAATTTGCTCTATCATTAATTTTGTACTTCCATAAGGATTTGTTGTTGATAATGGAAAATCTTCTTTTATAGGTAATTCCTTTGGATTTCCATATACTGTTGCTGATGAACTAAATACAATTTTTTTACAATTATATTTTCTCATAAGATTTAATAATATTAATGTACCAGTTATGTTATTGTGATAATATTCTATTGGTTTTATAACTGATTCTCCAACGGCTTTTAATCCTGCAAAATGTATTACAGCTTCAATATTATTTTCTTTAAATACTTTTTCTAAATTTTGTTCATCTAGTAAATCTACTTCATAAAACTTAAAATCTTTATTTGTTATCTTTTTTATTTTTTCAAGTACATTTGGTGAACTATTTGAAAAATTATCTACTATTACTAACTCCTCTCCGTTATTTAATAATTCTACTGCAGTATGACTACCAATATATCCTGCTCCTCCTGTTACTAAAATTTTACTCATAAAAAAAATTCCTTCCTTTCTAAATTCACTTATAAGCTGTTATATTCTTAAGCATTAAGCTAATATTAATAAAATAATCCTTTTCTAACTAATAGATTTCTTTATAAATCTCATAGTTTTTGAGTATTTTATATACATAATTCTTTGTTTCAGTAAATGGTATATCTTCTAAATTTTGTCCATCTTTATCTATAATACCTTGTTTTAACCAATTATCTAAATTTCCCATTCCTGCATTATACGCTATTATAGCTAAATTATAATTATTATATTTTTCAATTAGATTTCTAAAATACTTTACTCCTATTTTTATATTTGTTTCTGGATTATATATAGTTTCTTTTGTAATTTCTTCTATTCCTAAATCATCTCCTACATCTTGTGCCGTTGAATACATTACTTGCATTAAACCCATTGCTTCACTCTTAGATTTTGCCTTTTCATTAAAATTACTTTCTGTTTTTATTATGCTATATACTAACAATGGATCCAAATCATTTTCTTTTGCATATTTTTCCACGTATTCACTATACTTTTTTGGATAAATTTTGGGCAACAAATTCAAATGCATTGCTAAAATCATTGCCAATATTATTATAATAATTATTATTGTATTTTTCAATAGTTTTCTCCTTAAATTCTATTTTGCTTCATATAAATTTTTTCCTTCATTTATGTCTATTTTTAATGGCACTTTTAATTTTATTACATTTTCCATTTCTTGCCTTAAAATATTTTTAACTTGCTCTATCTCATCTTTTTCTGCTTCAACTAATAATTCATCATGAATTTGCAAAATTATTTTTGATTTTAGCTTTTGTTCTTTTAATCTTTGGTAGACATTTACCATTGCAAGTTTCATAATATCTGCTGCAGTTCCTTGTATAGGTGTGTTCATTGCTATTCTATTTCCAAATTGTCTTACCATATAATTATTTGATTTTATCTCTGGAACATATCTTCTTCGATGAAATAATGTTTCTACATATCCCTCTGTACTTGCTGTTTTAACTATGTTATCCATAAATTGTTTTATTCCTTGATATTTTTCTAAATATTGGTCTATATATTGTTTTGCTTCTTTTCTTGAAATTCCTATTTGCTCTCCAAGTCCAAAATCTGTTATTCCATATACTATTCCAAAGTTTACTGCCTTTGCTCTAGTTCTTTGAGCTGAGGTTACATCTTCTATTGGAACATTAAATACTTTTGATGCTACTTGTTTGTGTATGTCTTCATCATCTATAAATGCTTGTATCATATGCTCATCATTTGAAATATGTGCTAAAACTCTAAGTTCTATTTGTGAATAGTCTGCATCCACAAATACATTATCCTCTTCTGGTTCGAATACCTTTCTTAAATTTTTTCCTATTTCATCTCTTGTTGGTATATTTTGCAAGTTTGGATCTGTTGAACTTATTCTTCCTGTTGTAGTTACAGTTTGATGAAAACTTGAATGAATTCTATTAGTTGTATTATTTATATATGGTATTAAACCTTCTACATAAGTAGAGGTTAATTTCACTAATTTTCTATATTCTAATAGCTTATCTATAATTGGATGTGTTGTTTTTAATTTTTCTAATATTTCAACACCTGTTGAATACCCTGTTTTGTTCTTTTTAGCTAATGGTAATTTTAATTTTTCAAATAATATCTCTCCTAATTGTTTTGTTGAATTTATATTAAATTCTTCTCCTGCTAAATCATATATTTCCTTTGTTAAATTATCTATTTGTTCTTTTAACTCGCCTCCAAATTTTTCAAGCTGTGTTTTATCTACTTTTATTCCTTGTACTTGCATATCTGCAAGAACTTCTGTTAATGGCATTTCTATTTTTTCAAATAATTCTATAACTTGATTTTGCTTCATTTTTTCTAACAAAGAAGAATATAATTTGTTTATAATATATGAATATATATAAAACTTTTTGCTATCTTTTTGTTCATCTTGAACAGTATCAAATAATGTTAATTGCTTTTCTCCTTCTGGTTCTTCTTTATTTAAATACTCTTGTAAATTTAAGCTCAGATACTCTTGGCTTAGATATTCTATACTATATTTATTAATATTAGAATTTAATAAATATCCTGCAATCTCAATATCAAACATTAAATTGTTAGCATTAATATCTAGTTCTTTTAATAAAATATAATCTTTTTTTTGCTTATAACCTATTTGTAAAATTTCTGAATTTTCAAAAACTTTTTTTAGAGTTTGTGGATTTTTAATTAAGTATGATTTGTTTTCATCCTCTAAATATACGGTAATTCCTTGTATTGCTTTATTTAGTATTCCATAATTTTTCTTATCCTCATCTATAATGTAATAAAACATCTTTTTACTGTTTGTTATTTCATTTATTATTTTATCTAATGTATTACTATTTGCCTCTTCATAACTTAATTCTATTTTTATTTCTTCTTTTTTTTCTTCATGAAGATTAAATCTTTCTAAAAATCTATTAAATTTAAGCCTAGTAAATATCTCAAATACTTTATTTAATGTGTCTTCATCATCAACACTTACATAAGATTCTTCA
>CANQXC010000051.1 GCA_947627785.1 uncultured Clostridia bacterium
TTCAATGTACTTTGTTCTCTTTATTTTTTACCGAGAACGTTCTTAATTGTACCATTTTATTTTTTCATTGTCAATACTTTTTTGAAAACTTTTTTATTTTTTTCAACAAAAAAATTAGTAACTTATTACGTTATTATTTCTTCGCCAAAAATATTACTAATTATATACATATTCTATATAATTTTAAGTCTTCATATTGCTTGGTACTTTTTTATGATACTACTTTTTTATCCCCTTGTCAACACTTTTTTTAAAAATATTTTAAAATATTTTCAAATATCTTATTGGGCTAAATTTACGTTGCCTATGTAACAACTTATTTTTAATTATCTTTTATAACATAATATGCTTATTGCAATATTTTTGTGTTAGTAATTAATTGGGAGTAGCATAGTGACAAATAATTTTTTTATTGTATATTTATTGACAGTTTATCTTATTTTGTGCTATGATTTTAAAAGGTGATAGTTATGGATGAGAATAAAAATGATATTGAAGTTGTTATGGATGATAATGGCGACAATTTAGAAATTTCTCCTGTTTATGAACATCTTAATGTTGCTAAACCACAACCCAAAGAGGACAAGAAAAATATTATCATTCCTGAGGTAAAAAAGCAAGAACCTTCAAAAGAAAATTTAAATGAAAATTCAAGTAAAAGTGCAGATGAAAATTAAAATTGGCCTATTTTTCTAAATAGGTCAAATTTTTATCATATGGAATACTACTAAATTCTCAATTTTATTTACAATATTTATTATATAGCCTTTTCAAATTCTTCTTATTTATAGTTTTTTCTATTCCGTTTTTACTTACTTCTATATATGCATTTTCTAAAAAATTGGCTGTTTTTATATTTATGTATTCTAAATCCTTTGTTCTATTCCAATACTCTAACTGACTGCTATTCTTCCAATTCTTTCCTAAATATGTTTTTCCTGCAGCAAGAGTATCACATAACATTTCTACTGCATATTTATATGGAATTACTGGTGTTTTATCTGGTGCTTTTGGATCATGCCAATATTCGTAGTGATGCTTATTTCTTCCTTTATGATGTAACCAAGCTTTTGAATATCCATTTGTTTTTTTCGCCTCTGTTATTGGACTATGATCTCCTACATAAAACTTTGCAGATTCTATAAATTCTGTTGGCGAATATTTAGATAAATCGTGTGCTAATCCTCTAAATGGTATACCTGCTTTTACACAAAGTTTAAATACCTTCCATTTATGTTTTGTAATTAAACAGAAATGTTTTACTGCTTTTATCATTTTTTTCTTCCTTTCTTTTTTACTTTTTATTTTTTTAATTCTATTATTCCCATTTCCAAACCGTTTTGATGATTGCTTCCTCTATATGAGTGTATTTGCTTAGAATTACATACTGTACATATTTTTGAGTCTATTATATTTTCTTCTCTTAAACCTTTTTCTTTTAACATGTCTATATTTATTTTAACTGTATCTATATACCATTTTTCTTGATTTCTCTCAATATACTTTTCTATATTATTAAATGTATTTTTGAAAATATTCTTTACATCTTCATCTACTTCAAAATGGCATTTTCTTATACTAGGACTTATACAACAAATTATATCTTTAGGATTACAATTATATATTTCTTGCATTTTGTCTATTGTTTTTGAAGCTATTCTTTGAACTGTTCCTTTCCAACCTGAATGAACATTTGCAATTACATTTTTTTTATTATCATACATCATTAAAATAATACAATCTGCATTTGTTGTACATATTGCAATATTTTTTTTATTTGTTAATAGTCCATCTGTTTCAGCATAAATTTCTTCAAAAAAATCTGGTTCATCTTTGTTGACCTTTTCTTTTACTTCTTCTACTACATCTTTATGAACCTGATTTGTTTTTACTATATTATTATATTCTATCCCCAATGTATTACAAATTTTTTTATAACTTATTTTATTTTTTTCTATTTGTTCTTTTGTTAAAGTTGTATTTTTAGAGCCATATATTGGAAGTTTAAAATCATTATCTATTCCTATTGTAAATGCATGTGTAACATAATTTTCGTATTCTAAGAGTTTCCTAAATTGCAAATATTCTATGCCTTCTTTTTTTATATGAATTACATTTTCATTAGATAAGTCCATTCTTATTTATCAATTCCCCTCTACTATATCATTATATAATTTTATAACAATTTTGTTTCTAATATTATAATAATACACTATTATTTCCATTTATTCAAGAAATAAGCATAAAATTTGACCATATTATAATGCATATAAATGATAACAGTGTATCATATATGAAATTTTTTCCATATACAATACACTATCTAATAATTTGATATTCTTTCACCATTATCATATGGTGCTATTTATTCTGCCCTTACTCCTGATTTCAATCCATTTTCTTTTCACTTTATGTAGAGCTGGAGTTGCGAACCTCTGTTGTCGGAGCTGGAGCCGAAGATCGGATAGAAACCGTAACGGCAACTTGCCGAATTGCCCTCGTATAAGGTGCCTCCACGAACCACTCTGTCGTGAGTAAAGCAAGCCTCCGTAGTCCATTGAAATACGTTTCCTTCCAAATCATATATGTTCTTTGAACAATCTTTATATGAAACGCTTCCTGTATAGTTTAATCCTCCTGTTTGATATACTGCTGTTAATTTTTGCGTTGAACCATGTCCTACATTTCCTGATTTTTTTATATTATAACTTTCAGTTTCTACAAATTTCATCTCTTGATCATATGCTGCACCTTGTATCATACTACTTCCTACACTTGTCAACCCTTTATTTTTTGCATAATTTACTTGCTCTGCATACATCCTATACCATGTTACCAAATTTATTCCATTAGTTGTTCCTGCTACTACTTTTACTGTTTGTCCAGGCGTGTCTGTATCTACCATATTGCTAGTCTCGTATCTTCCTACATAGTATCCTTGATTCGTATATACACTCTCTACTATTTCATTATATTCTTTTTGTAAATCTGCTTTAAATTCTGCTGCTGTTTTATAACTTTTTCCTAGTATTCCGTTTAATTGATTTAAATATGTACTGCTGCCATCACAACCTGTTCCCGTTCCACTCGTGTTATCAGTTACAACATCTGGTTCCCTTAGCCCATCATTTTCTGTGTATACCTCTGTGTAAGCTTTTTCAAATAATTCTCCATTACTAGTTGCGTATAACCTTCCTGCCATTTGTGTACAGTCTCCATGCACTTTACATACTGCCTGCCCATTTTCTACTGTTATTTTACATGGTGTTGCATCATACCCTTCCTGTCCTTTGTTTTGACAGATGTACATATCGTTTATATCTCCTGTATGTTCTACATTATCATCTGATGTGTTTTTTATTGGTATCCATACAAATTGGTCATATGTCTTCTTTGCTTCTTCATATTCCTCATCATTTGTCCAGTCTATTTCTCCATTATTTGATAAAATATACTCTGTTGTTCTTTTTTCACCGTTAATCTCTACTGTTGCTATTAATCTTTGTTTTGTACTTTCTAAGCCACAATATATAACAAGTCCGTCCTCAATAGATTGTTCACTAGCTCGTCCAGATACTGCAAAACCTGCTGGTATTGTTGCTACTTTTCCAAATTTATCTACATATTTTGCTGTCTCATTTCTTACATTTATACTTGCACTTTTTGTTTCTTTTATTTCAAATGTACATTTTTCTATATTATCTGCTACTTTTATATTATTATTTAAATATATTGCTTCTTCTTCTGGTTTATATTCATAAGTATTTCCACTTTTGAATACTAACTTTGTAGCTGTTGATTCATTTGTTATTATCTTGTTTATTTCATTTTTAGTCTCCTGTAACAGTTGTACATTTAATTTATCAAATTCTATATCTTGTACGGTCTTAACATCTAAATCATTTAAATTTTTTCTAAAATTCATCGCTATAGTTGATACAATTCCTAATACTATTATCGTTAGAATAATATATATTACTAACATTAAAAGAGTTATTCCTTTATCGTTTCTCATTTTAACTATCATTCCTTTCTTGCTCGAATAATTAGTTATTTTCTTATTTATTGTAACATTTTTTTATTTTACTGTAAATTATTTTTTATATTTGTAATAAAAATTTAATATGCTTGTAATATTTCCGTAACAATTCATGTTAGCATTAATTGAACTTAGTCAGTAAACTGTAAATAAACATACCTAAATTAATAGACATGTGATTTTATGTCTATTAATCTAGGTATGTTTATCTTTTATATAAATTATTTTTAAAAGTATATTTATAAATTCTTCGTGTAAATTATTATCTAATTAATCTTAATATTTCCTTTTCTGTGTAATCGTATTTACCTTCACTTATAATTTTTCCATCTATTTCTAAACCTGGAAATTTCTTTACTTTATATCTTGCTTCTGCTGTACTATATGATACATCCTCCCATTTTAGCTCTAATCTTATGCTATTATCTTCTACAACCTTTTTTATAAACTCATAAAATCTTCTTGAATCTGTACTATTCCCTATAACTCTAACTCTTGTCATTTTTTCTTACCTCCATTTAATACTAATATCTTGCATACTTTAATATCTAAAATTATAATATATTACTTACAATATATTAACTTTAATTAATCTCCTAAACAAATTCCTAAATTTCTTGCCACTTTAATTAAATCATCATTCATTTTTATTGTTTTAATATTGGTTGATTCTGTTCCACCTGAACGTGCACCAATTTCTTTATTATTTCCTACAACATCTTCTAATGATACATAACTTAATTTTCCACCTTTTAGAGTTACTAATACATTAAATTTTCCTTCTAATGCTAGTTCCATTGCTTTATATCCATATTTTGTAGATAGAACTCTATCATAAGCTGTTGGTGTTCCACCTCTTTGAACATATCCTAAAGTTGTATTTCTAGATACCATTCCTGTTAATGTTTCTAGGTCTTCTGCTAGTTTTTCTCCTATTCCTCCAAGTCTTACATTATCTAAACCTTTTCCATCGTTTAGTGTTTTTCTTACTATCATCTCTCCATTTTTTGGTTTCGCACCTTCTGATACTACTATTATGCTAAATTTCTTTCCTTCTGCTTTTCTTTTATTTATTTTTTCAACAACACTGTTTATATCATAAGGAATTTCAGGAATTAATGCAACGTCTGCTCCTCCTGCTATTGCAGATTCTAGTGCTATCCAACCTGCATATCTTCCCATTACTTCAAGAACCATTATTCTATGGTGTGATTCTGCTGTTGAATGTAATCTATCTAATGCTTCTGTTGCAACAGATACTGCTGTGTTATATCCGAAGGTTATTTCGCTATGTGCTACATCATTATCTATTGTTTTTGGAACACCTATTACATTTAATCCTTTTACTGAAAAATCTCTTGCTGATTTTTGTGTACCATCTCCTCCTAATGTAAATATGCAATCAAATCCTGCCTTTCTTACATTTTCAATACAATAGTCTGATACATCTTTATATATAGTTTGTCCATTTTCCTCTACTTTTAAATTAAATAAGTTTGTACTATTTGATGCTCCAATTATTGTTCCACCTCTATGCAATAATCCTGAAGCACTACCATTTGATTCTAATTTAATGTAATTATTTTCATAAAGCCCCTTATACCCTTCAATATATCCATAACATTCTACTCCATTTGTTTCTGCTGTTTTTACTATTGCTCTTATAACAGCATTTAATCCTGGACAATCTCCTCCATTTGTAATTATTGCAACTTTTTTTAACATAATTTTTTTCCTTTCTTATATAATTTATTTAGGTTTTATGGCTATACCTATAAACCTTTTTTTATTAAATTATTGTTATTTATATTTTATTTATCATCTTTAGCCATTTTAAAGGCTTCTTTTAAAGTTAATCTAGCTCCTGTATTTAGAATTGTTGCTGAATATACTTTTATTGCAATTAATGCTATTACTATAGTTGTAGCTATTAATACTCCTAAAGATATAGCAATTTCACCTGTTGTTGCAGTACCCATCATTACTCTTAGTGGCATACTAAATGGTGATGATATTGGAACTATTCCTGATATTTTGTTTAACCCACTATTAGGATTCATCATTGAAAAATATGCTAGGTAAAATCCTATAACTGCTACAACACTTACTGGACCATTTGCATATTGAACATCTTCAGGTTTGCTTACAGT
>CANQXC010000052.1 GCA_947627785.1 uncultured Clostridia bacterium
TGAACATAATTCCAAATATGTGGTTCATTTACATTTTGTTTTGGAGTATAAATTCCATAAACACAAACACATGGAATTCCTAATCTATCAAGAATTGCTTTAAAGCTTCTTGTGTATGCTTCACACACACCTTCTCCATAGATAATTCCATCATATGCTGTTCTTGCATTACCTTTTTTTACTTCATTTTCATAATGATAAATCATATGTTTTACAAGGTAATCGTGAGCTGCACCAACTAATAGTGCATCTCTTGCTGAACCAGTATATGTTTCTACTGTATTTCCATCTGCATCTTTTTCTACAACTTCTCCGCCTTCTAATTCTTTATCTTTATCAACAGATTCAATAATGTTTTTAACAATTTCGTCTAATTTAGCATTGTACTGTTCTACAGCACCTTCAATGCCTTGGCCGAAACCTCCATTTTCAGCTGTAGTTCTTGCAGAATTCATACCAGGTAACCAATAGTTATCTGATCTTCCTGCTCCTAAAAATGCATGTAAAGTTCCATCTTTACTTTGTGTAACTCTGACTGATAATTGTGAAAAATCAACATAGAAGCAGTCAGGATAATCATATTGAAAAGCATCTCTTGCTGCTGCATAATCAAGTATTAATTGATTATCTCCATTAACAAATAAAGCTATAGATGCTGAGCTTACTTTATCTGTTATCTCAAGGCTTTCACCTCTCATAAACTTACCATCTTGATACATTTTAAACATTGCTTCATAGATGGCCTTTGCATTAGGTGTTAATTGTTCATAGAAGTAACGATTCCACTTAGTTCCTGTTACATCTCTAGTTCCAGCATATGATGCATTTAAAAAATTTGTAATTCCTATTTGCCCTAGAACAATTGCAACAACTAATAGCAAAATCAACGATTTTTTCTTTTTCATAAGTTTCCCCCTTCTCTTATTTTATAATGTTGATAAATAACAAAATAATGATAACATGAAATGTTTTTTGGGTCAAGACAAATTTTAAAAATTAAAGATTTAATCACTTATAATGAGATTATATGAAAAAACGTCGAAAATCGCCATAAATTTTGTATTATTACGTTTTATGTTAAATATTTACGCGTAAGTTTCATTTTTATGTTTTTAAGATTTTTTTATTGACAAATAGTGCACTTTAGAGGTATATTTATATGAGAAATTTGAAATTTTTTCCAATTTTCTGTCAAATACTTGTTATAACTAATAAATATGGAGGTGTTTTTATGTTAAATTTTGCTTTATGTGATGATAATATTATAATTTTAAATAGATTAGTAAAATCCTTAGAATCAATTTTTATAAGAAATAATATCAATGCAGAAATTTGTTTAAAAGCATCTAATCCTAATGATATTCTCGATTTTATAGAAAATAATACTGTAGATGTATTGATTTTAGATATAAATCTTAAGTCTGCAATTTCCGGTTGTGATATTGCTGACATAGTTCGAAAGAAGAATAAAGATGTTTATATTATTTTTCTTACTGGACATCTTGAATATGCATTAGTAGCATATAAATATAAAACATTTGATTATTTACCAAAGCCTATCTCTGATGAAAGATTGGAAGAAACAGTTCTTAGATTGATTGAAGATACAAAAAATGCAAATTCTCATTTTCTTAAACTTAGCAACAATACTCTGATAAATGAAAACAATATAAATTTTATAAGAAAAGAAGGTATGAAATTAGTGTTCTGTACCAATACACATAATTATGAAACTTATAGCTCATTTTCTAAAATTGAACATTGTCTACCCGACAATTTCATAAGATGTCATAAGTCTTTTATTGTAAATGTAAATAATGTAGCTCAATTCGATGCGGATGATAATTTAGTGTTATTTGATCATGGTATGCAGTGCTCTGTTGGAGCTAAATATAGAAATAAATTTTTGGAGGTGTTTGAAGATGGAAATTCTACAAACTATTCTAAATGCGTTAACAAGTGAAAATGAATTAATAATGACTATAATAAGTATACCAATGACTTTTATTGAAGCTTCAATTGCTTTACTAGTTTTTAGTTATATTCTTAATATGTCTTATACTAGAAAACAAGCAACAATTTATGTAATTGTCTTTGCATTAATTGGTATCATAACTCCACACGTTATCCGTTCTCCATTTTACACTTTTATAAATGTTGTTGCTTTACCAGTATTACTTTATTTTATATTAAAAACTAACTCATTAAAAGCTATTTGCGCTGAAGCATTATTTTATATTATTATTTTTTGTATTGGTACACCATTAGTTTTATTATATAGTTCTATTCTTCACCAAGATTCTATTGCTTTTTCAACTGTACCTATATACAAAATTATATACTCTTTAAGTTTATATGTTCTTTTGTTGGCATTATATAAGTTTTTAAAAAAATTCAAATTAAGAATAAGAGTGTTAGATAGGTTTGACCGTTGGAGTTATAATGCTTTAATTATAAACTTTATCCTTGGAACATTAGCTATATTTATGCAAGCATATATTGAATGTTTTTATATAAAATATATTCCTACTTCTTTTATTATAACTTCACTGGTTGTTATGATAATTTATTTTATTACTAACTTGTATAGTTTATATAGAACAAATCAATTAGAAGAAACTCAACAATTGCTTTCAGAAGAGAAAATGTATAATAAAACGTTAAATACATTACATGATAATATAAGAGGGTTCAAACATGATTTCAATAATATTGTACAAGCTATTGGTGGTTACTTATCTACAGATAATATTGATGGGCTACGAACATATTATAAAGATTTATTAGAAGAATGCCAGCTTAATAATAATTTATCACTCTTAAATCCAGAAATTATTAATAATCCTGCAATTTATAGTTTATTAGCAGATAAATTATATAAATGTCAAGAACAAAAGATTAAATTAAATTTAGAAGTTTTAATGGATTTAAGTAATCTTAATATAAAAATGTATGAACTTACTAGAATATTAGGAATTCTTTTAGATAATGCCATTGATGCTGCAAATAAATGTGATAAAAAAATAGTAAATATTATATTTAGAAAGGATAATAAAACAAAAATAGATTTAATTATAATTCAAAACACCTATATAAATAAGGATGTTAATATCGATAGGATTTTTGAAAAGGGTTATACATCTAAGAAAGACTCTGATAGTAAAAACCACGGACTGGGATTATGGGAAGTTAGAAAATATTTAAAGAGAAATACAAACCTTGATTTATATACTACAAAAAACAACGAATACTTTACACAACAATTTGAAATTTACAATATAAGTTAAAATTTTTTACTTACATAATAAAATATAAAACACATAATTTTTTAAATACTATTAGCAATGACCTAGGAATTATATTCTAGGTCATTTTTCTACCAATAATTAATCTTTTTTTATTAAAGATGCTGGCATTTTTGGTTGATGCCAAATTAAAAATATAAAACATGCTGTATTTGTGCTTCTAGCATATTTTTCTGCTAATTTTGCTAATAATTTTGTCATGTTACTCCCCCCTCTTTTTTTATTATTTATGTTATTTTTATAATGTGCCTTTTTCATTTTTCTCTGCTGCTAAATTCTTTATATATTCTTCATATCCATATTTATTTCCAGCTAATTTATACATAACTCTTGTTATTGCTATTGTTTGGAGTAATGTTCCAAATAACATTATATTTGAAATTGCTGTATTCTTTATAAATAGCGATACGATTAATGTTATTGTCATGAATATATATGATAAAATTTTTTTTATCCTTCTTTCCTTTTTTCTGAGTATTGGAACATCTTCTGTATCTGCCGGAGCATATAATGTAATCATAGTCATTGCAAATATCCATATTCCTAATGTTAAAATATATTTTACATCACTGGTTAACTCTATAGATTTACTAAGAAATGCATTTCCAGTGTAAAATATACTTGTTGCTATTATACAACCTATATGTGTTTTTAAATGAACACCTCCTGAAACAACTCTATATGGTGTCATTATAACTAATGCAAAAATTGTTAAATTTAATATTCCTAAACAATATGCTATAAAAAAAATTATAAAAAATTTTGGTATTTCTCCAACTAGTAACTGTAATCCATAATTTATTACTTCTGCTCGTTCATCATCTATTTCTGGCATTTTATTTCTAATTATTAGTGTTAATTTGTTACAAATTGTTTCTACCACTTAAACTATCATTCCTTTACTAAATGTATTGCGAAAAAGGAGTAAACATTTTTTATACTAGTAACTTATTTTTTTCTCTTTCGATGATGTTATTTTACATTATCTTTTTAATTTATTTTTATTTTCTATACAAAATGCAAATAAACCTATATGAAAAATTTTTTATTCATTTTCATATAGGTTTTTGATATTTTTGTAAAATTTACATAATGTTATTCTTCCCATCTCCCATATATCCCACATGGAAGTATTAAATTAGAATTGGTCATAGGTAGACCTATTTCGCCAGATACAATTTTACCTTTACACTTTTTTAAATTAATCTTTAATATATTTCCTAATACCTCCGCAGATATACCAGTAGTATACGAATTTATCAAAAAGAATAATGGTTTATTACTTAAAACTTTTATGCAAAGCTCTACTAATTCTGAGATATTTTCTTCAAATTGCCATACTTCACCCGAGGTCCCTCTTCCATATGAAGGTGGATCCATAATTATAGCATCATATGTATTTCCTCTTCTAATTTCACGCCCAACAAATTTTATAACATCATCTACAATATACCTTACTGATCTATCCTCAAGTTTTGATGATATTACATTTTCTTTTGCCCATGCAACCATACCTTTTGAACTATCTACATGACAAACTGAAGCTCCTGCAGATAAACAAGCAACAGTTGCACCACCTGTATATGCAAATAAATTTAATACTTTTATTTGTCTTTTAGCATTTCTTATCTTATCTATCATCCAGTCCCAATTTACAGCTTGTTCTGGAAACAGTCCTGTATGCTTAAATCCCATTGGTTTAATATTAAATGTTAGATTCTTATATTTAATTTGCCAAGATGCTGGTAATTTATTTTTATAGCTCCATGCTCCTCCACCGGTTTTACTCCTTGTATATGTAGCATTTGCTCTTGTCCATTTTTCAGGGAAGCTTTTTTCTTTCCATATTATTTGTGGGTCTGGTCTTATTAAAGTAAACCCACCCCATCTTTCCAATTTTTCTCCATTTGCCATGTCTAATATTTCATAATCTTTCCAATTTTTTGCTATGTTCAAAATTACTCACATTCCTTCCTAAAAATATGTATGCTTTTTATAATGTTGCTAATAAACCAAAAAATTTATATATTAAAACTGTATTAATTACTGTGCATATTCCAAATAAAATTAAACCAATCATTATAATTTTACTTGAGAAACTTAATTTATGTTTTTCTTCTTCCTTTTCAAATTTTTCATTCCAATATTCTTCACTTGTAACATCTATCATAAATATACTCCTTTCAAACCTTTCTTCTCATTTTAAGTATATTCATGATACTTTGCAATTATGATAAGTTTTAATCTAAAAATTCTTTGATTTTTTTTGCTATTTTTTCATTTATACCTTTTATCTTTGTTAATTCTTCTATACTCGCCTTTTTTATACCTTCTATACTTCCAAATTGCCTTAATAATTCTTGCTTTTTCTTATCTCCTATGCCTTCTATTTCATCTAATGCAGATTTAGTAACAGCTTTTTCTCTAAGCCTTCTATTGTATTCTATTGCTGTGTTATGAACTTCATCTTGGAAATTAGTTATAAAATTCATTTGTTCATCTGTTAATTTTATTACATTTCTTTCATCATCTATTAACTCTTTGCTCCTATGCCTATCGTCTTTTACCATTCCAAATACTGGAATTGTTATATTATATTTTTCTATTGCTCTTTTTATTGCTCTAATTTGAGTTATACCTCCATCTGCAAAAATTACATCTGGCAAGTCGCCAAATCCGCCATTTGAATTTTCAATTGAGTGTTTAATTCTTCTTGTTACAACTTCTTCCATACATCTTGGATCATCTTGCGTAAACACTGTTTTTATTTTAAATCTTCTTGATAAATTCTTCTTTATAACTCCGTCTACTGCAACACACATTCAAGCAACCATATAATCT
>CANQXC010000053.1 GCA_947627785.1 uncultured Clostridia bacterium
AAAAAGAAAAATGTTAGCAAAATATCCTAGATTTGGAAGTGAAATAGCAAAATTAAATATTGAATTCAAAGATGATATACCTTTTCATACTGTAGCAACTGATGGAAAAAATATCTATGTTGATTCAAATTATTTTGTAAGTTTAAATGAAAGTGATAGATTGTTTACAATAGCACATGAGATAATGCACATCAAATTTATGCACGCTTTTAGATTAAAAGATAAAGAGGGGAAAATAAGAGATTCAGAATTATGGAATATAGCAACAGATGCTATTATAAATGCAAATTTAGAAAGAGATGGATTTAAAATAAAAGAAGGATGTATAAATATGCCAGAAGCATTAGGATATTCAGCCGAAGAATTTTACCAAAAGTTATTGAAACAACAGAAGGATGAAAATTTAAATCAAGGTAATGGGCAAAGCCAAGAAGGAAATAATGAACAAAACAATACTCAAAATCAAGGGCAAAATGATAATGGGCAAGAAAATGAAAATTCAAATCAAAGTAAATGTAATAATGATGGCGATGACCATGGCCTATGGAAAGAAGCTTTTGAACAACAACAAAATTGTAAAGAAAAAGGGCAAAAACAAGAGCAAGCTGTGGAAGGACAAACAAATGGAAATTTTGATGAAAGAGAAGAATTTGAAGATAATAGAAAAGAGAAGATAGAAAAATTTAAAGCTAAACGTGAAAAGACTCAAAAAGATATAAGAAGTACTAAAGAAGAACAAATTAAATTAGGAAACATAGGAGAAAGCAAAGAAGAGATTGATTGGAGAGTTTTGTTACGAAGGGAAATCGAAAAAACAGAAACAATATGGAGTCAAAGACATTCAATTGCAGAAAATAATTTTGCTTATAGAATGGAAGAAAATGATCTTGAAGATGATATCGAAACAGAAATTATGATTGATGTATCTGGATCAGTAAGCTTAGATTTAGTTAAGGCTTTTTTAAGACAAGTTAAAAGAATATTAGAACAAATAGAACAACCTAAATTGAGAATAGGATGTTTTAACGAAAAATTTTGGGGATTTGTAGATATAAAAACTGTAAAAGATATAGATAATTTTACTATACCACAAGAAGCAAGAGGATATTATGCTAGGACAGAAGATTGGGATTTAGCAGTAAGAAGTTTTACGAAAGAGGGAAAAGGAAACAAAAAAGAAGGAAAAATAAACAAAATAGTATTTACTGATGGTTATCCTTGTCCTGGAACAATGCCAAAAGCTGATTTAAAAAATGAAGATGTTATTTGGCTAGTTTATGGAAATAAACATTTTAAACCTTGTTGTGGTGAAGTTATAAATATTACAAAAAGACAATTAGAACAATTACATCTAATTGGTAAAGATAGTTCTAGGGATGATACAACTAGATAAAATGCCAGGATTTATTTAAATCTACAACTTGGAAATTAAAGAAGTTTAAGATTTACCTTAGACTTCTTTAATTTCATTTGACCTTTTAACACGTAGGTGATATAATATCTAAAAATATGAAAGATGGAGGAGAAGTATTTTGAAAGAGAGATTAATGAATGACTTAAAAGAGTCAATGAAAAATAAGGATATGATTAGAAAAAACACAATTCAAATGGTTAGAGCACAAATTTTACAAATTGAAAAAGATAAACAAATAGTATTAGATGATAATGCAATATTAGATATAATTACAAAACAAGTTAAGCAAAAAAATGATGCTCTTGCTGAATTTGAAAAAGCAAATAGAGAAGATTTAATAAACCAAACAAAACAAGAAATTAGTATATTAAAAGAATATCTACCTGCACAACTTAGCAAAGAAGAAGTTAAAAAGATTGCAGAAGAATGTAAGGTAGAACTTGGTATTACAGATATTAAAGGATTAGGTGCTTTAATTAAAGCCGTAAAAGCAAAAGTAGGTGTTGGAAGTGATGGTAAAACTATTTCAGATGTAGCAAAAGAGATATTAAATAATTAATACATATTATTAGGTACTTTTGAAACATTGATTTTTATAATTTTAAAAAACACATATAATTTAAATATAGAATTATATGTGTTTTATTTTATTGTAAATCACTATATTTAACTTAAGAATTTGAGATTAATTATATAAGAACTTACAATTAAGATATTGCAAAGTATTCAATCTGTGGTATAATTATACAGTATTAATTTATGTAAATAATACATTAAGTAATATCAAATAATAAACTAATGTGAGAATAATAAATTAATATTACATTTTAATAGCCATAAAGAAGGGAATGATTTTTATAATGGAAAGCAAATTTGTTTTAAATAAACGTCTTATTTATGTAATACCAAAAGAAAGCTACGAAAGAGAAAAATTAATAAAACTATTAAATAAACATAAAGAAATAAAATTTGTTTCATTAGTTGCAATAGATTTATGGGGAAATGATACAGATGAGAAGATACCTGTTCAATATTTCATAGATAATATAGATGAAATGCTAAAAAATGGTATCCAAACAGATGGTTCATCAGTTAATTTAGGACAAATTGCGAAATTATCAGATGCTAGAGTAGATTTAATTCCAGATAAAGATGCAGTTTGGTATGTGGATTACAATTATGAAAACATAGATACTGAAACAAATTTGCCAACAGGAACATTACGTATATGGTCATTTTTATTACACAATGGAAAATTTATAGATTCTCGTTATATATTAAAACAGTCAATAGATAAATTTAGAACTTATTTATTGGATAAAATTAATAATAAAAGTGTATTAAATTCCTACAAAATAGAAAAATTTGAAGATATCCAAAAAATGGAAATAATGCTTGGAACAGAATTGGAATTTTGGGTTAGAACACCATATGATGCTGTAAATATTGAAAAATTAGTTCTATCACAGACTCTAAAAGAGCATTATTGGAAAAGAACAAAAGGTGTTGTAAGAACAGCATTGGAAAATACTTTACAAATACTTAGCCTATATGGATTAAATCCAGAAATGGGCCATAAAGAGGTTGGAGGAATAAACAATTATATTTCTGGGGATGGAGCAATAGAAAACCATATAGTAGAGCAATTAGAAATAGATTGGAAATATAATAAAGCTCTTATAACAGCTGATAATGAATTGCTTGCAAGAATAATAATAAAAGAAGTATTTAGATTACATGGATTAGAGGTCAGTTTTAATGCAAAACCTATCATGGGAGTTGCAGGTAGTGGAGAACATTGCCATATTAGTATAATGCTAAAGTTAAAAGACGGAAAAACCATAAATTTATTAGCACCAACAGAAGGAAATACTTATTTAAGCAAAATTGGTTGGGGCATGATAATGGGAATATTAAAAAACTATAATGTTATAAATCCATTTATAGCTAATACAAATGATTCCTTAAATAGACTAAAACCTGGATATGAAGCTCCAACACATGGAATATGTTCAATAGGAAATGAACCTAATGGAGAAATTAGAAATAGAACAGTTCTTGCAGGGCTACTAAAAGATAAAGATAATCCTTTATCAACACGTTTTGAAATACGTTCTCCAAATCCAAAAACTAATATATTTTTAGCTGTATCTGCAATATTTGCTGGAATTATGGATGGAATAGATTTTGCAATGCAAGAAAATATAACTAATAGAGGATTAGAAGAGGAATTTTGCAAGGCTTTTGGAGTTAAAGGTAAATATCTAGATGCAAATAAAATATATAGAGAAGAAAAAGATATTTTTGAAGAATATTCAGAAGAAGATAGAGATAAGTATTTTGGAAAGTCTCCAAAAACAGTATATGAAAATATTGCTAATTTAAAAGATGGGTCTGTAATAGAAAATATTTTAGATAAAGAAATAATTCAAGCACATATTAATTTATCTATAAATAATTGGCTGTTAGATATAGAACAAAGAATTATCCCTGAAAATAGAAAACTTATACGTTCTTATGTAGAGCAAAAAAATTCAAATGATTATGATAAAGAACTATGGGATAAAATATTAAAACTTAAAATAGAATTAGCAAAAGATGATATGAAAAACAAGAGTATAATTTCACAAATGATAGATTATATAAACAACAAGGATTATGAAAAAGTATCAAAATTACAAATACAAATGAATAACAAAATGGAAGAGCTTAAAGCTTTATACACTAAATATATAAATAATGAAATATAAAAATTTAGGAGGAACACATTTTTGCTTACAGATATAACCATTAGAGAAAAGCTGGATGACATAATAGATGTTTTTACAAAAGTTTATGGAGCACAACATAGAGAAATTATAAAAGAAAGACTTCAAAATACAATATATATTATATATAATAATTTGGAAGGGGTAGAGGCTTATATACAGTTTCTAAAAGAATGTAAACAAAAAGAACTTGCAGTAAAGTTCTTAAAACAAATAGGAATTGATGTAAGTAAGCAAGGTGAAAACTATGCTAAACCATTAAATAAAGAAATAAATAGTTTAGTATATGAATATCTTGGAGATTATACACATATGGATTTGCAATATGAGAATATTCCTCAATCAAAAATAAATGGATATTCAAAAATATATAAACAAATTTTAGATGAATATGATAAATTTTTAAAGGAGATATCATCATATCAAGAATATGTAGATAGTGAAAGTAAACGAAAATTCGGGCTTCAAACATATTATAGAAATTTATTATATACACAAATAGAAGATATATTACCTAATGAAATAAAAACTTTTTTGGATAGAAATAATAATAGTATAATGAAAAAAAGTATGGCATTTTTTGGAGAAGATTTAGAAGCACAATCAAATGTTGATTTTTTTTCAAATTATTATGAAGAAAAGTTAAGAGATGATTCTGTTAATCAAGAAGAAAAGAGTAATATATATTATTATAGAATCAAGTATTTTGAGAAAATGGGTGTTGAAACCTTAAAAAAGAGAGATTCTTTTGAAACTGATAAGTTGTATTATGAATATTGTATGAAACAAGAGAAAATAAGGAAATTAATCCCATCACCAGATATATTAGAGAAAATTATTCGTAAAAAAAATAATATAACTAAAGAGATGCAAGTTGAGTATATTTGTCATAGTAAAGATTTTATGCAGAATATTAAAAAAACAGGGGATAATCTTAACAATAGAAAAATAATGTATAAAAGTCACAAAGATACAATTATAGCTCTTGTAGGGTGTCATTATAAGAAAAAAGATCTGGTTTGTCTTTTCTATACAATTATAAAAGAATATAGAGGAATATTAGATTTTACTTTATTACATGAATTAGGACATGCTATTGAAACAGAAAATACAAATATAAGAAAATATAGGTCTGGATTTGATTTTATTAATGATAATGACCAAAATCCATATAATCCTGAAACTCGTAAATATGAAAGGTTCAATGAAACAATTCAAGATATTATAGCTAAAGAAGCTAGGAAAATTTTGTATGAGCAAGGAAATTACATAATAGAACCAAAAAAATTTTCTATTGAAAATGTAAATGATATAAATACATCAAATATTTTGAAAAAAATACTAATGCCATTTTGGAAGCAATATAGAGAGGAAATTATAAAATATAGAATTTATGGTAATAAAGAAGAATTTTTCAAGGTAGTTGGTGAAGATACCTTTGAAGAATTAAATGATGTAGTAAATAAAGTAGATTCTTTATTACAATCAAATAAACAGTTTATAAAGGGTAACATTTCTATAGAATATGAGCAACAATTAGAAAGATTAAAAAAAATATATAATGATATGAAAATTCTTAGTATTAACAAGCAAGAAGAATTAACAATAGCCAAAAAAATTAATTCTAATGTAAGTAATAATTTGGATGAGAGAATTTAATATGTATGTAGTGTTATAAACAATTTTTAAAACATTGATTAATAAAATATAATATGATAAAATAATTGAATATGAAATTAATAATAAAAGAGGGGATAAATTAATGAGGTTAAGCAAGGATTTTTTTTACACAATTAAAGAGGATGTAACAGATGAAGATTCAAGAAGCGGTAAATTGTTAGTTAGAAGCGGAATGATAAAAAAGATAGGAAATGGAATATATGCTAAAATGCCTTTAGGTGAAAAAGCTTTACAAAATATAGAAAATGTTGTACGTAAACA
>CANQXC010000054.1 GCA_947627785.1 uncultured Clostridia bacterium
GCTTTTAAACTAAATTTTACATTTGCTACATTGTTAAAATTAGTTGCAACAGGTCCTGGGCATAATACACTAATTGTTACTTTTGAATTTTGCTTTTTTAACTCCTCATATATACTTTCTGTTAATCTTAATACATAAGCTTTTGAAGAATAATATGCTGCCATTAATGGACCAGGAGAACTTCCTGCAATTGAAGATACATTTAAAATCTTACCACTATTTCTTACTACCATATCTTTTAAAAATAATTTTGTTAATATGTGTACAGCTGTAATATTTGTGTTTATAAGGTTCAATTCTTTTTCTAAATCTGTTTCAGTAAAATTACCAAATATTCCAAAGCCAGCATTATTTACTAACAAGTCTATATTTTCTTTTTGCAAATTATTATGAAGTTCTATACAATTCTCTTTATTACTAACATCTGCAATAATTATTTTTACTTTTTCTCCTAATTCATTTTGCAAATCTTCCAATTTTTTCTTATCTCGAGCAACTGCAAATACTTCATAACCTAAGCCGAACTAAATATCTTGTCATATCTCGTCCAATTCCAGAAGAAGCTCCTGTTACAAGTGCTTTCATTAAACATCTCTCCATTCTTTTTAATATTTACACAAATTAAATTGCTTTATATAGCAATTTAATTGTACTAATTTACTTTTTTAAATATTGCATCAATTATTCTCATACCAGCTTTTAAAATTTGGTACATATTCTTCCTCATGTGTTCCCAGTTCTTGTATGTAACCATTATCTAAATTTAATGAATATAAATATTGTTCAATAGTTTCATATTCTTCTTTAGTTAACTTTCTACTAATTTCTGAAAATTCCTTTGCTTTATATGTTGGAAAATATTGTGCCATAACACTTACATATATAGAATTATCTAAATTTTCGCTTATCCATTTTAACACACCTTTTGAATTTTCTAATTGATTTGGTAAAATTAAATGCCTTATCATTAACCCTCTTTTCATCATTCCATTTTCATCCAAAACAGGTGCTCCTACTTGCCTATACATTTCTTTTATTGCTAAAGTTGCATTTTCAAAATAATTCTTTATATTAGAATATTTATATGCAATTTCATTATTGCTATACTTTAAATCTGGCAAATAAATATCTATATATCCTTCTAACTTTTTTAATGCCTCTACATTTTCATATCCATTTGAATTGTATACAATTGGAATTTTTAAACCTTTATTTCTTGCAATTTTTATAGCTTCTATTATATGATAAATATACATTGTAGGTGTAACTAAATTAATATTTTCTGCATTATTATTCTGCTGTTTTATAAAAATATCAGCAAGTTCTTCAATTGATATTTCTTTTCCATTTCCTAATTGACTTATTTCATAGTTTTGGCAAAATACACAATTCAAATTGCAGCTTGAAAAAAATACTGTACCAGAACCATTTTCTCCACTTATACAAGGCTCTTCAAAATTATGTAAAGATACAAGTGCAATTTTAATTTTGTTTGATAATTTACATCTTCCTAATTTTCCTTCTAATCTATTAACTCTGCAATTATGTGGACAAATTTCACATTTTCTTAATTCTTCCATTTTTTGTTTTACTCCTTGGATAAATATTATATACCATATTTGTAAATTTTTAAAGTTATTTATTCTTTGGTTCAAATATTGCTAATTTATGTTAAATATGATATAATTGTTAAATATTTAGTGTATCTAAATATAAATATTTATAAGGGAGTGAGAAAAGTGAGCGTACGCGACAGAGAATCATTATTTGTACCCCAAGGATATACGATAATTACTTCTGACTATCCATTAGTTTGCTGCTTGGAGCGGCAAGAGCAGATAATGATTGACTTTCTGGAAACGTATCCAGAATTTGCATGTCAACTTATTGAGGAGGCTCATGACCTTGCTCAACATTACGAGTTAACATGCTATATCACGTTGTATAAGAAGAAAGCTCATATACTACATGAGCTCACATGTAATGATAGCATTCTTTTCCAACAAAAGGCTGACTATTTTGAAAGAGTAAGACACTTTGAGAAATTAATGTTTGAAATAGGTATTATCATTCCTAACGCTCTTTAGCAACAGCTAAAGAGCGTTTTTTACGAAATTCTTTAACTTTTATTCCATAATAGATAGTAATATATTTTTGCACTAATATATTAATTTGCCTTTTTATGTTAATTATGGTAAAATATATGTAGATATTCGGGTAACCGGATACATATATTAATTAATAAGGAGTATCACATGTCAACCAATTATGTACCGAAGGGATACACAGCCGTAGGGCTTGGCATTATTTGCCCTTCGACGCAAACTTGCATTTGGGAAAGCTTCTTGAATGTCTTTCCAATTGAAGCGGACCTTGTGAAAGGTTATGCAATGGAGCGGTCTTTGAAGGACAACCGCCCCTGTGAGGTTCACTTTTTCCGGAAGAAGAACAACAGTAGTGTAGGAAATGACGGCGAAATATGCCAAGGGTATACTTTTACGTCAAAGACCCCGGTAAGCGTCAATTTGAGGACGCAACCGACCATCACAAGTAGTGGGCTGATAGTGTCGACCGTCTTCGTGACGGTTGAAGGGTAAGCCGTTCCACTCCTTTCTCCCCTCGGCAACAGCTGGGGGGAGTTTCTTTATGTAAAAAAAATATGCAATATCATTAATGACTTGCATATTTTTTATTTAAATTATAATATCAACATTGCATCTCCAAAGCTAAAAAACCTATATTTTTCTTCAACTGCCTTTTTATAAGCTTGCATTATAAAGTCTTTTCCAGCTAAACTAGATACAAGCATTATTAGTGTTGATTCTGGTAAATGAAAGTTTGTTATTAATCTATCTATACATTTAAATTTATAACCTGGATATATAAATATACTGGTATCTCCTTCAGTTTCTTCTACTGTACCGTCCTCTTTTGCTATTGTTTCTAGTACCCTACATGATGTTGTTCCAACAGCTACTATTTTATGACCTTCTTTTTTAGCTTTATTTATTTTTTCTGCATCTTCTTTTTTTATATAAAAATGTTCTGTATGCATTTTGTGTTCTTCAATGTTTTCCACTTTTACAGGTCTAAATGTTCCTATACCAACATGTAAAGTAACATTTGCTATTTGTACTCCTTTTTGTTTAATTTTGTCTAATAATTCAGTCGTAAAATGTAAACCTGCAGTTGGAGCAGCTGCTGAACCATCATATTTAGCATATACTGTTTGGTATCTATCTTTTTCTTTTAACTTTTCTGTTATGTATGGTGGTAATGGCATAAGTCCAATTTTATCTAATATTTCATTAAAAATTCCTTGATATTCAAAATGTACCTTTCTATCTCCATTTTCAAGTACATCTAGTATTTCTGCTTTTAATAGACCTTCTCCAAATTCTACTTTGGTACCTGTTTTTAATTTTTTCCCAGGTCTTACCATTACTTCCCAATTATCATTTTCTAATTGTTTTAGTAACAAAAATTCTACTGGTTTTGTTGTTTCTTTACCTATTATACTGCCATATAATCGTGCAGGTATTACTTTTGTGTTATTAATTACTAAGCAATCGCCTGCTTCTAAATAATCTATTACATTCTTAAATGTTTTATGTTCAATTTGTTTTGTATCCCTTTTTAAAACCATTAGCCTAGATTCATCTCTTTTTTCAATAGGATGCTGAGCTATTAGTTCTTTTGGTAAATCATAATAAAAATCTGATACTTTCATATTTACTTAACTTTCCTTTCTATGATGCAAAATTATCTCTTTATAAGTACATCTACAATTGCTTTAACCTCTTCAATTATATTTTGAGGTTCTATATACAATTCCTCTTCTTGTGCATATTTAAAATTATCAATATGAGGAGGTTGTGTATTATAAGCAAAATCATTAAGCCCAACATAGTTAGAAATTACTCTATCATATATTTCTCCATTCATATAGTCTATATACCATTCCTTCAATCCTTGTATTGCTTCTACTGTATATCCATATTTTTCATACGCATGCAACTCCGGAATTTCATATCCATTTTCTTGCATATTTCTTTCTAGAGTATGCAAAAACTCATGAACATAGGCTTCCTCTGGTAATTTATTAGTTATTCCATATTTATATGTATAGGTATTTCCATTCTTATTAATTCTTATTAAAGAATATCCCACTCCATATATATCCATACCACCTAAGCCAATCCAATTATCATATATAGGTATAGTTTCATTTCCAAGTTCATCTTCCATTCTACATACTACAAAAACATGGTCATATTGTTTTTCCTGTATAATATCATATATTGCATCTTCTACATCTTTGTATGATACATAGTATCCATGTTCATCTGAATATGAAATACTAGTTATTGGTGTATCCACCTCCACTATATCATACTGTACATTCATTGCTCTATTTGAAAATTCATAACAATCCTCCTGGTATCTCTTCATATTTAATTCTACATTTTTTATATCTTCTGAATTCACTTTAAAGTCGTATTGATGTCCATCTATATCTACATTTAGTTCTTTTATTATAAAACATCCTACTTTCCAGTTTTTAGTTTTATCTTTTATACCCTTTTCTAACTTTAAATCAGAAAACCAAACTGTCCCAGAACAGTTATTTTCATTGCCTCCAAGTCTAAAACTTATTTTTACTTTATCTCTATTTTTAGAATCAAATATAAATTCCATAGGTTGCCAGTCATTTGTTCCTGTTATTGGCTTGGAATATTCAACAGTATCAAGTAATCCTATTAATGCTCCTCCACTTTCATTTGCAGTTTCACATTCAACATTCTGTGTTTTTACCATACAAGAGATTCTATATGGTGTATTAGGTTCTACCTCTATCTCTCTATAGAAAGTTGAATCATTATATTCTAAATTTTCTATTTTATAGCTATTGCTATCTGAATATTTTATTTCTGAATCTCTAATAAATTTTACTCCTACTTGCTTTACTGTAGCTTTCTCAAAACCGCTAAAATAATTTGCTTTATATACTTTAAAAAAATTTACTAAAATTATTAAAAGAATTATAATAATTATAATTGATCCTATTCTAATAATTCCCTTTTGTTTTTTCATTAATAAAATCACATTCCTTATATCTTATTTATTCTAGCTATAATAGTTTCTTTGCCTAAAATTTGCATAATTTCATAAAGGTCTGGTGTGTTGCATCTTCCTGTTAATGCAACTCTTATAACAGTACTTATATCTCCAACATGACCTTTATATTTATCTGGTTCTTGCTTATACTGTTTTACTTCTCTTGCATATCCCATTTCTTCACTTAGATCTTTGATTTTATCAAACCATGTTTGTTTATCATCATTAATATCAAAATACTTTTCTATATATTTATTAAGAATTGTTTTTATTTCATTAATATCTGATATTTTTTGGAATTCATAATTTGTGTTTTTATCAAATACATCATTATACATATATTCAATTGAATGTTTTATTTCAGACCATTTTGATATATCTTTTCTTGGCTTTTCATTTCCTCTTTCTATATTTAAAATTCTCATAGCATAATCTTTATCATCTGTAAGCATCTTTTCAAGCTCTTTATCATATCTTTGCGCCCATTTTAATGCTTCATTATATATTTTTTCAGCTGTAAATTTTGAAATTACATTTTTTGAAACATCTAATAATTTTACCATATCAAATAATGCACCACTAACACTCATTTTATTTAACTGTAATTCAAATTTACTTATATCAGCATCTTTATTTGCTCTTCTCCAAGGTTCAAAACTTGAATTAGCAATATTTAATAAATATTCTACAACTGCTTCTTGTGGTATTCCTTCTTCATGATAATAACTTACTGCTGCTTCAGGGTCTTTCCTTTTGCTAATTTTTCTTTTACTTCCATTTTCATCTTTCATTATTGTTGCAGTATGTGCATATTTTGGAGGTCTAAAGCCTAAGGCTTTAAATAATTCTAAATGTAATGGTATTGAAGATACCCACTCATCTCCACGAATTACATGTGTAACTCTCATTAAATG